>JADFUO010000378.1 GCA_015222115.1 Bacteroidota bacterium
TATGAGTGTTTCATTTACTTTGGATTGGAAATATGATGCCCAGACTAATGAAATGATTGTTGATTTGGAAAAAGAAGTAAATCGATCGCAAAAAGAAAATCAAACAGTTAAGCTCGGAATAAACTGGTTGTTTGAACCAACAATAAACTTTTACAGGAAAACCCAAAATCTAAACTGGCTCAACGAGGTTAACAGGGATGGGATTGAAGGTGATTTTGACTATTACTACATTCTGGAAAAAGATTATGAAAAAATTAAAAATTTTAATCTTGAAATAATAAAACAATACCCTCTCAGCAAGTCCATACTTTTAAAAAAATCTAATTTTACCAATAACAATGAAAAGTTTTAAATCACTTTTTACAAAAGAAAATTACAATAAATTTACAATCCCATTAATTTTAATAATTGTAATCTGGGTGTCCTCAAATTTAAACTGGGGGAATCATCGCTGGGAAGGAATTATCAAAACAGATGGAAACGGTTATTATGCTTACCTGCCGGCATTATTTATTTATAACGATCTTAACTTCGGTTTTTTTGAGGAAGTAAGCAGCGACACAACATTATCTCCTAATCTCAAATATGATTACAGATGCATTCATAACAACAATGTAATTAACAAGTATTATATCGGAACATCAATTGCACAAATTCCTTTTTTTTGGCTTGGACATTCATTTAATTTTATTTTTGGTTTTCCGCTGGATGGTTACTCGGTTTATTACCTGATTTTTATCAATATCGCAACTATTTTTTATTTATTCGTTGCTTTATTTTTCTTAAAAAAAATCCTGAAAACATATTACATAAGCGAAATTCACATCTCACTTATTTTGATTGCAATTGTTTTCGGCACTAATGTTTTTCATTATACGGTTTCCGAGCCATCAATGTCGCATGTTTATTCCTTTGCTTTTATCACTATGTTCATTTATTTCATGAGGATGCATTTCATATCATACAAAGCTTTGAATCTGATTATTTCTGCTGCCCTTCTGGGAATTATCATTTTGATAAGACCAACAAACGCAATCATCTTTCTTATTATTCCTTTTATCTCAGGAAGTTTTGAAAACCTGAAAAAAGGAATCAAGGCAGCTATTAAAAACTATAAAATAATAATTACAAGCTTTTTTATCTTCATTGCCATTATTTCAATTCAATTAATAATTTATAAAATTCAAACCGGAAGTTTTTGGGTATATTCTTATAAAGGCGAAGGGTTCAATTTTACGAAACCTCAAATAATTAATATTTTATTCAGCTACCGTAAAGGATTATTTATTTATACTCCATTATTATTCGTATCGCTTACAGGAGGATATTTTTTGTTTAAATACAGTAAATACCAGTTTTGGTTTTTATTTATTTTCCTTTTTATTTTAACATATCTGCTTTCATCATGGTGTCAGTGGTATTATGGTGGAAGTTTTTCATCAAGGGTTTTTATTGAATATTATGCATTGTTTGGAATTTTACTTGGAATTGCTATTAAAAATATCAGGAATAAATTTTTACGAAAATCATTCGTAACACTAATAATAATTTTAATTCTTTTTTGCCAGATACAAACATATCAATACCGGTATGCACATATTCACTGGTCGGAAATGGATAAAGTGAAATACTGGAAAACATTTCCGGGGCCCAAAAAGATCATTAAAAACATCAAAGAATCATTAAATAAAGAAAAGTAAATGGAATTAGTGCTGTAGGTACAAACTATTTGTAACACAGGACGGTAGTCCTGTGGATTAAGATAGCCAGGATAATAAAAATCCCATCGGGATGGTCTGAATTTCAGATTGCTATAAGTAATTAAGGATGTGCAATAAAATAATATTCTGTGTTTTTATTAAAAATTTCGCAAAA
>JADFUO010000379.1 GCA_015222115.1 Bacteroidota bacterium
ACTAAATTGGACATCTCTATTTTCGTAAATGTTTTCCGTAATTTACAATAAGACGGGTATTACAGCACTTTCTTGATTTTTTTTGTAGTTATTGAAACCTCAAAATATTTATCAGGTTTTGCAGGAGTTTCTAATGTTTTACCTTCTAACTTTTTATTCATAAAAACAGCAGATAATGTATTTGAGACATGATAAATATTTTTATGAATTTCAAGGGAAGTTCCGTCAAGAATACCGGCTAAAACCTCATATCTGATTGTTTCGGGATTATAAGCATAATCGTGCCAGACAACAATAGAATTATCATGAGTTAAAAATTCAAATACTTTTTTTGTATCATTTTTCACTAAATCATAATGATGGTCGCCATCAATAAAAATCAAATCAAATTTTTTGTTTAGTCCTGCAAAATCATAAGTTTTGGAATTGCCTTTAAGATGAATAATATTTAAGATATTCTTTGAAAAGAAAGCATGTTGGTTGATATAATCTTCCGGCAGCCCCGATTTTTTCATTTCTTCTTCCGGTAAATTCAGGGTATAACATTCCTTAGCCACAGATGCAACATTGACAATGGTTTCGCCACGCCACGTTCCAATTTCAAAGAATTTGCAATCTTTGATCTGTATAGCTAATTTTGTCAACAAGGCAATATCTGTTGGTAGTGAACTTCCATCAAGGAATCCGAATAATTTCACGGTTTCGGAAAAATCAGGAAACAATTCATTTATATTTACAACAGGCAGGCCTGCCTGTAAATTGTAATTCCTCTTAACATAATTCTTCCAAACATTATTATCATTCAGAACATTATTCAGTAAAACAGGCTTTTTTAATATCAGCGAAACTGCTTTTAAAAATTTATTGAATTTACCCATCGCAATTAATTGATTATAATTTGAATATCTTATTTCTTTATATTCTTGTAAAGATAAAATTTTTTATTATTCCACACCAATTCAATAAACTCATTATTCACATTTATATACTTTTTAATTGAATCGTCTGAAATTTCATTATGAATTAAATAAAAATCAACTCCAACCTCATCAAACTTGTTTTTCATTTTTATTAATGTTTCATTCCGTTCGTTTGATAAGCTTCTTCTATCGGTATATAACGCCAGCACTCTTGGCTTGGTAAAAACTATTATTGTTTTTTCAGGAGTATTTTCTTTAATAAAACTAAAAGCTTCCACAGTAGAAAACTCATGAGGACCCGGCAAAATCCTGTTTTGATGTTTTAAAATATTTGAAATTCCGCTTATATACTGTATTAAAACAAAAGCACTTAGTACTAATGTCAAAATAATATTATTAAACCGGAAATTAAGTTTAATACTTTTTAATCCAATAATTAGGTAATACATAAATAATGGCAAAACAGGCAGTAAAAACCTGAAACCCGAACCTTTGTATGGATATATCATAATAACAAAAAGATATAGCAAAATAATAATATCTTTTATGTCAAATTTTCTTGAAAACTTATTAATCATGCCTAACAGAATAAATGTAAACACTACCGAACTCAGTATCAGTGAAACAAATTCCCAGCCTTTATTGTAGGGAGAAAAGAAAAACTGAAAGACCTTAATATAATATGAAAGATTTTCTAAGACGGTTTGCCTGAAAATCTCAAAATTAAATACACTTATATATGGAACAGAACTGTCAGGCGGCATTGGAAATAAAAGAATATTTAAAATTATATAACTGATAATGGCTGTAATAAATATAATCACAAACCTGTATGTAAATGGCCTTAATATATTTTTATCAGGTTTTTTTCTGTTTTTTAAGAATGATATAATAAAATCAAAAATTATTGCCAGCGGAAAAATTATTCCTATAGTTCTGATTGATATTAACACTGCTGCAAGCAAGCCGACAATTATTGCGTTAAGATAAATATTGTTATATTTTTTCTGATAGAATAAAATTGATAAGATAAGGAAAAAAGTAAATGGTATTTCCGACATTATTTCCATCTTAAATCTCAGCACCCATGGATTATAAATTATAATC
>JADFUO010000380.1 GCA_015222115.1 Bacteroidota bacterium
CATTCCAGTTTTTATCCTTGAATGCTTTTCTTATCTTGGCTTCTTCTTTTTTATCTATTTGTTCTTTCATTCCTTGAAAAGTTTTTGTATTTTATTATCAATTCTACCCGTTGTTTCTATTGCTTTCATAAAATTCTGTTTTAAAATTTCAAAAGTAAGCAGAATTTTTTAATTAATTTTTATTATTTTTGCCATCTATGTATAAACAATTATTTATAGCTTTTATTTTATTTATTCCTTTGATGATTCTGAGCCAGAACCTTGAGGGAGACAAATTTTTGTATTCAGGAAATGATTCAACTCAATATTCTAATTCAGATTACGACGCTGAAGAAATTGCTGCTTTTTTAAAAGAGAGAAAGCTTAAATTTAGAGTTGAAGTCGGAACAAGCTTTGGAACATCATTCGGTTCAGGTAGTTATTTCGGAACTTATCTTGCCCCGCATTTAAGCTACAGTATTAGCCCAAGATTCAATCTGAATGCCGGAGCAATTATTAACAATAATTTTGGCAGATATTCTTACAACCCTTTTTACAGCGATATACATACTATACATGGCTCAGGATTTACACAAACTTATGTTTACCTTGAAGGGGCTTACCGGTTAAATGAAAAAGTAACGATTACAGGAGCTGTATATAAGGAAATTAACCTATTGAATGTTCCTGATCCTGCTGCACGGGAATTTAATTTTGACAGAAAAGGATTTATTTTTGGCATTGATTACAAACTCGGGGAAAATGTATTTATCAGGGGACAGATTAATGTATCAAACGGCGTAAATCCTTATTATACTCAACCTTACTTCAGACCTTCGCATAATTTTCCACCAACATTACCACCACCATCGTTAAATACGAAGGATTATCCGTTTTGAGAGTAAAGAAAATTGAAAATTATTTAATTTGGAAATTAGAAGGAAATTGATTGATATTAAATTGAAGGGGTACTTCGTTTAAGTTTATCTTGAATGAAGACGAAAGGTGCTTCGTCTTCGCTCAGCATGACGGCTTTAATTGGTCATCCTGAGCGGAGCCGAAGGGTGAACGGAGTCGAAAGGTGCCCCATAATTTCCCAATTCCTCCTTCAAATATTTTCCTGTATAGCTTTTAGGATTTTTGATGATTTCTTCAGGTGTGCCTTGTGCTATGATTTCTCCTCCCCTGTCGCCGCCTTCGGGACCAAGGTCAATAATGTGGTCAGCAACTTTAATAACTTCCATATTATGCTCAATGATAATTACAGTATTTCCTTTATCAACAAGGCGGTTTAATACATCTAGCAAGACTTTCACATCTTCAAAATGTAATCCTGTGGTAGGTTCGTCAAGAATGTAAAGTGTTTGTCCTGTATCACGTTTTGAAAGTTCTGCAGCTAATTTTACTCTTTGTGCCTCACCACCCGAAAGTGTTGTTGATTGCTGTCCAAGTGTGATATATCCAAGCCCGACTTCTTTTAAAGTTTTAATTTTTTGAACAATATGAGGGATGTTTTCAAAGAACTCAACTGCCTGATTAATGGTCATATTCAGAACATCATTAATTGATTTTCCTTTATATCTTACTTCAAGAGTTTCGCGGTTGTATCTTTCTCCATTGCAGGTTTCGCAATGGACATGAACATCGGGAAGGAAATTCATTTCAATTACTCTTACTCCCGCACCTTTACAGGTTTCACATCTGCCGCCTTTTACATTAAATGAAAATCTACCGGGTTTATACCCTCTGATCTTTGATTCGGGAAGTTGTACAAATAATTTTCTTATCTCATCAAAAACTTTTGTATAAGTAGCCGGATTTGAGCGTGGTGTTCGCCCGATAGGCGACTGGTCAATTTCAATTACTTTATCAATATTTTGCAGTCCTTCAATTGATTGATAAGCTAAAGGTTTTTTATTTGATTTGTAAAAATGCCTGCTTAAAATCGGATAAAGAGTTTCATTGATCAAAGTGGATTTTCCACTACCAGAAACACCAGTTACACAAATAAATTTTCCAAGAGGTAATTTAAGTTCAATTTCTTTTAAATTGTTTCCTTTTGCACCCTTAAGAGTTATCAATTCTGCATTACCATTACGCCGGAATTTGGGTATTACTATTTCCTTTTTACCGCTAAGATACTCGCCTGTAATTGTTTCGCTTTTTTCAATTACATCGGGTGAACCGATAGCAACAATTTTCCCGCCATGCATGCCTGCACCCGGCCCTATATCAATCACATGGTCGGCCGAAAGAATTGTTTCTTTATCATGCTCAACCACAATAACAGAATTTCCAATATCTCTTAAATCCCGTAAGGCATTTATTAATTTTATGTTATCACGTTTATGCAGCCCAATGCTGGGTTCATCCAAAATATAAAGTACACCCACAAGCTGCGACCCGATTTGTGTTGCAAGCCGGATACGTTGCGACTCCCCTCCCGACAAGCTTCTTGCGCTTCTGTTAAGTGTCAGGTAATCAATTCCTACATCAAGCAGAAATCGTATCCTTGTCCTGATTTCACGAATAATTTCATGAGCAATAATTTGCTGCCTTTCGTTTAATTTTGTTTCAACAGTTAAAAACCATTCGTCTAAATGAATAATATTTTTATTTGCCAGTCCGGCAATATTTTCTCCTGCAATCTTAAAATATAATGACTCCTTTTTGAGTCTGCTACCATTACATAACGGACAATCAATTTTGTTCATAAAATTTTTTGCCCATCTTCTGATACTTATTGAAGAGTTTTCGTTATATTGGTTTACGATAAAATTTACTATACCTTCAAAATTTAAGGTATATGTAGAAGTTACGCCTAAATATTCTTTTTTTACATTAAAAGTTTCATTTGACCCGTATAAAATCGTAGTTATTGCTTCTTCAGAAATATCTTTTATAGGTGTATTCAGGTCAAAGCCAAATTTTTCACCTATTGCTTCTATCTGGCTGAATATCCAGTTGTTTTTATATTCTCCGGCAGGTGCTAAACCTCCTTTTCTGATGGTTTTTGTTTTATCAGGAATGATCTTATTTAAATCCACTTCAGAGATGCTGCCTAAACCATTGCATTTCGGACAGGCACCATAAGGCGAATTAAAAGAAAATGTATTTGGCTCGGGTTCATTATAAGATATTCCGGAAGAAGGACACATCAGCAGCCGGCTAAAATGCCTGATTTTTTTGGTTTCATTTTCTAAAACCATCAACGACCCTTTTCCGTGTTTGAGTGCTGTCTGAACTGATTTACCGATACGGTTTTTTACATCATTTCTTACATTTATTTTATCAATAAGTATTTCAATATCATGAATTTTATACCTGTCAAGTTGTAATCCGAAGCCAATTTCCTGAATTTCGCCATCAATTCTGACTTTTAAAAAACCCTGTTTGCGAATTTGCTCAAAAAGTTCCCTGTAATGTCCTTTCCTGCCCTTAACTACCGGCGAAAGAATGATTATATTTTTTTTTTAAATAATTATCAATAATC
>JADFUO010000381.1 GCA_015222115.1 Bacteroidota bacterium
GTTATTTACTATCGGGTTAACAAAATATTTAGGGTTTTTCCCAAGAAGAAATTTTTCAGATAAAAAAACAGTTTTTAATTTGCAGGAAGGTTTTTTTCAAAATGCAATTCCAAATCATTCAAATTATTTAAAAAAACCAATAAGTGAAATATTTTACAATTTGTTAAATACACAAATTGAAGACGTGGACTCGGTTAAAATATCAAATTCTCAACGTAATGAATTGTTGAATAAAATCATTGAATATTACAGATTGCATCTTCCGGCATTTAAAGATATTAAATCGCCGGATATACTTCAAGAAGTATTGAGTTAATCTCCTGTTTTCCGCATTGGGACACTCTAAACACAAATATTTATAAAGGATTTTTTAAAATAATTTCTCAAAATATTTCCTAAGCTTATTTTTAACTTCCTGGATATTTTGTTTTTCCCCAAGCTCTTTTTCCATTGAAGTAACCGCCTTATCAGTAAATCCACATGGATTTATTAAATCATAATATTTTAAATTTGTATTAACATTAAAAGCAAAGCCGTGCATTGTTATCCACCTGCTTATTCTTACACCGATTGAACAAATTTTTCTTGTTTCATTATTCTCATCAGAATCAAGCCAAACGCCGGTTGCTCCTTTTAATCGTTCTGCTTTTATGTTATATTCATTTAATGTGAGTATAATAACTTCTTCAAGTTTATAAATGTATTCTCTGATATTTAGTGAGAAATTTTCAAGATCAAGTATAGGATAACCTACAATTTGTCCCGGCCCATGAAAAGTAATATCTCCTCCTCTGTTGATTTTATAGTATGAAATCTTTTCTTTTTCCAGAGTTTTTTTATTGATGAGCAAATTATTTTCCGACCCGCTTTTACCGAGTGTAAAAACAGGGGGATGTTCGCAAAACAAAAGATAATTTATTAATTCTTCTTGTTTGTGTAATGGCAGGTCTCTGTTTGTTTTTTTAATATTGATTAATTCATTAAAAAGCTTTTCCTGATAATCCCATGCATTTTTGTAATCAATCAATCCAAGATATTTAAAAGTTATCATTTTGATAATTTAATTATACATGTTTTTCAGCATGATATGATGACCTGACCAAAGGGCTGCTTTCAACAAATTTAAATCCTTTTTGTAAGCCGGTTTGTTTATATTTTTCAAATGTTTCGGGAGTAACAAATTCAACAACGGGCAAATGATTACTTGTAGGTTGTAAATATTGTCCTATTGTAAAAACCTTGCAGCCAACTTTTAACAGGTCGTCCATTGTTTTATATACTTCATCTTCTGTTTCACCAAGTCCAGCCATAATCCCTGATTTTGATGTAATACCAGAGTCGGAAATTAATTTTATCACCTCAAGACTTCTTATGTAATTTGCTACGCTTCTTACTTTCGGTGTAATTCTTTCAACGGTTTCAAGGTTATGAGAAATTACTTCCGGCACAGCAGTTATAACTTTTATGATGTCTTCGGTTTTTCCCTGAAAATCAGGGATAAGTGCTTCAATAGTAGTATTTGGACTAACTTTTTTAATTGCTTTAATGGTTTCTGCCCAAATTCCCGAACCCCCATCCGGCAAATCATCTCTGTCAACAGAAGTTAAAACACAATGTTTTAATTTCATTAATTTAACCGATTTTGCTACTCGGTTGGGTTCATCCCAGTCAGCAGGTTCGGGTTTTCCGGTTTTAACAGCACAAAATTTGCATGAACGTGTGCAAATATCTCCAAGAATCATCAGGGTTGCAGTTCCGAGACCCCAGCATTCATGTATATTCGGACAATTACCACTTGTGCAAATTGTATGAAGTTTATGCTTGTTTACAATTTCTTTTACCTGCAAATAACTTTTGCCTTGTGGTATTCTGGTTTTCAGCCAATCGGGCTTTTGTCGCTTGCTTTGAGTATTTTTGATTTTTGTCATTATTTTATATTCAATGTTTTGATATTATAGAAATGGAATGTTTATAAAGAAAATGACTTCAGGGATGATAAACTATTTGAGTGTTTTAAAGAAATGAAAATTTTTTTACAATTTTATAAATCGTCTTCATCAATATTTGCGATTTTTAGTAGGTGCTTTAATAAACCGGTTTTCAATGATTGATTTCCGCGAACAGGTACTGATATTCTATAATTACTGGAGGTTTTAGTATAAATATGGTGGCTGCCATGTATTTTACGTAATATCCAACCTTTTTTTTCTAAAATTTTACAAAATTCTTTTCCGCTTATTGATTTCATACAGCAATTTCTAATATTCTATCTCCATCTGTTAATGTAGTTTTTTTTATGTCAATGGACAAGCATCCTTCAACTGCTTCATATATATTTTTTAATAATTCCTCAAAAGTATCACCTTGAGTAGCGCACCCCGGTATAGATGGCACTTCTGCCCAATATCCACCTTCTTCCGCTTCATGAATTATTGTTTTTAGTTTCATAATTACCTCCATTCATTCATTTGTAAAGATATTTATTATACCACAAATATCCATATAATTTACTAAATATGCAAATAAAAATAAATTTTAAAAAGTTCTATATTTGCAAAAAAAATAAAATTATGAATTTAGAATTGAGCGAACAGGAAATTATCAGAAGAAATTCGTTAAAGGAATTGTATAAATTAGGAATAAACCCTTATCCTCCTGAAACAATAAAAGTAAACATAACTGCAAGGGAAATACACGACAATTTCCCGAAGGATAATTCTCTTTATCAGGATATAAGCATTGCCGGCAGGATTATGAGCCGCAGGATAATGGGAGCTGCATCTTTTGTAGAAATTCAGGATGCAACCGGAAGAATTCAATTATATTTTAAAAGAGACGAAATATGTCCCGGTGAGGATAAAACTTTTTATAATATTGTTTTTAAACGGCTTCTGGATATTGGAGATATTATAGGTGTTAAAGGTTATGTGTTCATTACAAAAATGGGGGAAATTACAATCCATGTTAAGGAATTTAAAATTTTGAGCAAATCGTTAAAACCTTTGCCGGTTGTAAAAGAAAAAGAAGATAAAATATGGGATGCTTTTACCGACCCTGAACAGCGGTACAGACAAAGATACCTTGATCTTATTGTAAATCCTGATGTTAAAAACACATTTAAAAAAAGGACGGAATTGATAAATTCAATACGTTCGTTTTTGAATTCAAAGGATTATCTTGAAGTTGAAACTCCTGTTTTACAA
>JADFUO010000382.1 GCA_015222115.1 Bacteroidota bacterium
ATTGCAACTTACCCTGACGGAGCAGAAAGTTATGCTTCTCTGGAAGCCTGTGATGCACTTAAAAAAGATATTCCGGTTATAACTAATGTTAGTAACGATAGTATAAATTTTGCCGTAGGGAATGTTTTTATTGCATGGTCAAAACCAATTGACCTTGATACTATTCAGTACCCCGGTCCATATAATTATCAGGTTTACCGTTCTGATGGATTTTACGGCTCAAACCTGAATCTAATTGCCTATAAACCGGGGTTGAACGATACATTGTATTTTGATGATCAGGTAAATCTGAATACAAGTGGAATTCCATATAGTTATAGAATTAATCTGGTAAGTGAGACAATCGGCGATATTGGTTTTACCCAGATAGCTTCATCAATTTTTCTTTCAATTTATGAAACCGATAATGAATTGCAGTTAAGCTGGGAGATGAATGCCCCCTGGACAAATAATTATTTTGTTGTTTACAGGCGCGATCCGGGTCAAATTAAATTTGATTCAATAGGGTGGAGCAATACAAATTTTTATAGTGATTCCGGGCTAATCAACGGACAGAAATACTGTTACTATATTGAAAGTATTGGTAAATATACTTCTCCGGGATTTGTTGAACCGATTATAAATTATTCGCAAATTAAATGCGGAATTCCGTATGACAATGTGCCTCCGTGCCCGCCGGTTTTATCAGTAACTACAATCTGTGATTTAATTGAAAATGAATTAACATGGTACAACCCAAATAATACTTGTGCTGATGATGTTGCAAAATATTATATTTATTATTCTCCTTTTGAATACGGTGATTTAATTTTAATTGATTCTACTAATCATCCTGATGTTATGGTTTATATACATTCAAATCTTACTTCGATAACGGCTTGTTACGCTGTGACTGCAATAGATTCAGTTGGTAATGAAAGTGAGTTCAGTAATGTGGTATGTGTTGATTATGATGATTGTCCTCTTTATGAATTGCCAAATATATTCACGCCAAACAGTGATAATTATAATGATTATTTTGTCCCTTTTCCTGAAAGAGTTGCAGCAGTTGAGAAAATTGATTTAACTATATTTAACCGCTGGGGAAGGATAGTTTTTAAAACCGATGATCCGAAAATTAACTGGGATGGGAAAAACCAAAAGAACAATAAAGATTGTTCACAGGGTGTATATTTTTATGTTTGTGATGTGTATGAAATTACTTTGGAAGGTTTAAGAAAACGTATTATACGTGGATCGGTTTCAATTTATAGGTAAAATTTTCCTGTCAATAAAAATTATTCAGTTACAAAAACATTCCATTTCTAAAAAAAATATTTTTAAAAAATGATATTATTTAAAATAATCTGTAATAACAATCAAGAATTTTTATAATTTTGGCATAAATTTTGAAACATTCAAAAGAATGAAAAAATTTTTATTATCAGCAATATTACTTTTTACAATTACTCTTGCTTTTGCAGATCACCAAAGAGCAGCAGAAATTATTTACAAACATATAAATAATCTCACTTATGAAGCAAGAATTATTACATATACAAAAGATAATTTTGTAAATGATCAACGTGATTATTTAAC
>JADFUO010000383.1 GCA_015222115.1 Bacteroidota bacterium
AAGGTTGTTACTATCATTGATGATTCCCAGGATTCGACAAAAAGCTTGTCATCCAGATAATCCTTATAACTATATTCTTCCTCGCTAATTCTATTTTTTACATTTTTCATGGAGAGATAATGATGTTTTAAAAGATATCGGGTAGGCCTTTGTTGATATTTATCTTTTTTATTAAATTGGATTATTTTCTCAAATTCATCAAAATTTTGATCAATAATAGAAGTGTATGGCAGGCAATAAATAATTCTTCCTTCGTCTTTTTCAAGCTTCTCTTTTAGTATATTTGCAAAAGCCAGACAGCCAAAAGTTTTTCCTATCCCGGTTGGTGCAGTAATTGTATAAAAATGATTTTCTTTTTTTATTTCATCATTATTCTTAATATCAGAAAGAAACTGATCCCTGATTTTATTAATTGGCCTTTCAGGATCGAATTTTTCAAGATCGGTTTTTCTGCAATTATCAATATATTTAAAAATATCATTAACAGGTTCATTTAAATTACCATTAAAATAATCTGTATCAAGTCTGGCGGCATCTTTTTTATCACTGTCAATCAATGTAGAAAACAGCAGGTTGATCACAAAATAACATTCAATTTTCTGATTTTCAGAATATTCATCAAAACATTCGTCTAAAAATTCTTCAATGTCTTCAAGAGTTCCACCAAAATTTGCGATATTAATATTTTTTAGAACTTTTTCAATATCAACGATGTCGGAATATATTTGTTTTAATGGTGTCAGATTATTGCTTAATAAATTTTCAATTTGTTTTTCGGCAATATTGATATTGTCTGGTTCATCAGAATTAAATTTTTCCAGATTGCCATGATGCTTTTTTATAACCAAGTAAGCAGTAATAGCCCATAACGTTGACTCTGTCTTTTTAAATATTACGTAATAACAAATTACTGCTGAGATAAAACCATGCCTTGTCAAAGGACATTTATTCCGCTTTCCATTTATATATTCCTGAAAGAATGAAGTAGCCTTACCGAAATCGTGAAACATTCCGATCAAAAAAGATATTTCACTAAGCATCTTTTTTGAAATAAGATCAGGGCTGATATTAAGACGCATCTTATTTATCTGTTGTCTTGAAATATTAGCTACATTTCCAAGATGTTCCTGAAGTGATTTTTCAGACAGACTTCCTTCCTCTGGGTGCGAAATCAGCATGGTTTTATCCTTCATAAAACGAAATTATTTTTTCTCCAACCTTATAGCAATTCTTAAATAATCCATGAATTCTTTTCCCCGATTGTTCAAACAGAACCCTCTTTACTGTCTGCAATTCCCTTCCCCGTTGCTTTGATACCATTTGAACCGGCATTTGATCGCTTATCATATGCATATCATCGCTATCACCTGAAATTGACGAAATGTTTTCCTCAAGACATATGGAATCAACATAATCTGAAGATTCCATGAAAGAATTTTTGTTTGCTTCATAAGTTTGGACATTGTCAACCCTGGCCATAAACTGTCTTTGTCCAAGATAAACTCCATACCCCAAATTTCCTTCAAGAAGCCTTTTTTCGATTTCATCAATAAATTTTGCTGAATCTTCGCTAATTGCACCAACATAAACCGTATACTCAATCCGGCCTTCTCTTGCCAAAAGCAGTTCAAGTTTGCATTGAGAATGCATATTTAATTTTTTTATTTCACCTGTACCTTTGGATAAAAAATTATGATACTTAAAATGCAAATAATTTATGCTTTGCATCTGTTTTGTAATTGCTGTCCCGGAAGATACTGCCACAGAAATTTTAATTTTCTCAGGAGAGAACAGATTATAATAACTGTCCCTCTTACACTCCATGACTGATGCAAGCATCCCTGTTACCACTGTTCGTGGAGGAATAAGGTAAGATAAAGAAGATGAATTGGTATAAAATTTCCTGAAGTGAGCAAATTTTCCGTAGATTTTAAATTTTAAAATCTTCAAAATATTTTTGTTCATAATATTCCTTTATTCTTCAAGAGGTTCTATTTTATTCATTTTATCTTTAAAATTTTCCTCAAGCTTGCTCCAACCATTTATTTGTAATCTCTCGTCTTTCCAGTAATGAACTGCTTCAATTCTATCAGAAAAACTTTGCAAATATTCTGCAAGATCAACGATATTAATTTCAAAATCATCTATAGACCTGACAGTAAGCTCATCTTCAGATTGAAATTTAATATACTCCCGCAAATCGTTTAAAAATGTTTTATTATCTGAAAATTCAATTCTTAAATATAGTCTGGGAGTCTGCCCTATTTTTGATCTGGTTCTGCAAAATGGAATAGCATTTATCATTGCTTTATCAAAAATTTTAACATCTCCATCTGACAATTCTGTTCCTTTTGCTGCATTGGCATTAATTGCGCCATTGAAAGCAATAACTGAATACATAACACGATAATCCTTGCCAACTCCTTCGCCTGAACTAAAACTCGAAGTAATTGTAGAACTTTCATTCAACTCAACTTTATTTAAGGAATAACCCCAGTTAAATTGAACAGGGCCGGTTAAATGATCATTCCCACCTGTTGCGGCAAATACAGCGCCAAACATTCTTGCGTCTATTAAATCCTTATGGGTTTTGTTGGCTTTTGTTAGCTGAGCTCCACGATCCTTTGCGTCTTTGGCATTTTCAGTAATAAAGATATCTTCTCCAAGCTGCTTTTCAAAATACTCTCTGAGATATCGCTTAAGCCTCACATCGCTCACAAGGTTTGTGTCTGTATCGTAATCCATACGAGGTTTATTTTCATTATCCATATCGCCGTTTGGATTTGTCATTTTTGCATCATAAATAAAAAGTATTTCGCTGTTATTTTTAATAGTAGTCATATATCTGTCCCTCCGGCTGTAGTTGATTTATTTTTCAAGATTTTTGGTAAGCCCTAAATATTTATTAAAAGATATTCCTGTTAAAATATAAAAAACTATTTCTTCACCTTTCATGGTTGATTTTTCAATGCCCTGCAATCTGTCCATCATTGTCCCCCATATTCCTGTTTCTTCATAGATGTCATAGATTAAAGCATAATTTTGAACTTCCGCTACAAGCTTGTTAATTCTACGCGCAGGGATACCGTTGTAGTTTAGCTTTTTTAAAAATGTTGAAGATGCTTTCATTTTTTTATTTTCAGGACTGCCCTTTGATTTTGTCGAAGATTTTTTTCGCTGCCCATATACTATGCCATTTATTATTGTACCAAGCAAAAACAGCCCCTGCCTGTGGCTGTTATTTCCGTAAACAACATGGTGCTCGGTAAAGAATTTTTGATATTCTTCTTGTTGTATTTGTGTAACACAACTTCCGGTTTTCATAGTTTCTCCTCCCTTCAACGGTTTTATCTTATTGAAAATTGATAACATTAAAATCATTTTAAATGGCGACAGTTCATCAATTTTATTTCTATTGAATTTTAATCGATAAATATTCATAAACCTTTTTATTAACATATTATAATTCAGGCTGTTGTCGTGAAGAAATGCTTCCAGTAAATCAAGAATATCCTTTCTAAAAAGAGACGGATCTACTTTATTATGCGATGATTTTGTAGGGAAAAGATGATTTCTAATGTCATAAAGTTTAATGCTGTTATTATTTCCAAATAAACTTAAATTGTACTCTTTATTATATTTGTCAAAAAGTTTTAATTTCTCTGAAAGATTATGATAATCAATATTTGAAATATATTTTACAATATCAAAAGCCTGTTTGCCTGGACGGTCGAAAAAAAGCAGGTTAAACTTGAAATTTTTTCTGTTTGCCTGTTGTAGCAACCCGTTAATAATATTGATATCATCCATGTAGCCTTCATTAGATCTCAGAAGTTTAAAAATTCTTTTATATTTCTTATCAAAATCAGGTTCATCTTTATCAGTTTCAGGAATCAGATAACATGCGTTGCCCAACAGATAATCTCTGAAATCGGTTGTAGTAAATTTCATGCCTGTAAAAATTTTCATTAAGCAAGGTTTGCAAACCGAAAATGATTTATAAGCTTCAGTATTTTTTAAATTTTCAAAAAACAGATTGTTGGTGGTTCCGTAAAATTTCATTAAAAGGGAAACATCTCCAGCAACCTTACTTTTTTCACCACAGATGTGACAAATTTTATTGGCCTTTCCTTTTTCAACAAAAAATCTTTCAAATAAATCATAATAAACAAGATTTATATAAGCGTTTCGATATTTTTCACAGTCAAGGATATTTTTTCCATCAATTTTAGCCAGAATAATCGGTGTGAAATTATCACTTTTTTTGCTGTCTTTATTATAAAATTCTTTGTTTATTAATGAATTATACAAAACCTCCACAGGTATCTGTTTGGTTTTATCCTTTTGCTGTTCTAAAATCTTTTCTTCAATTTTTATAAGAGAGTCTTTTTTATCAGGATCAATGCAATTTTTATTAAGGATATATGCTTTTTTCTTTTTTTGCTCTATCTCAAGATAAAAAGCTTTTTTAATTTCTTTTAATAACTCATCATAATCTTGAGATATATTTTCTAAAAACCATTGTTTTGACTTTTTTTGTTTTCTTTTATCTTCAATATAAGCAATTGAGTCTGTAATAAACTTACTGTAAAAACAGAGCATGTTATTTGTCGATAAAAATTTTTTTCTTTTATTTGCATCAGCTAAAAATGCAAAAAAATATTCTCTGTTTTCTATTGAAAGTTCTCTGTCTAAAATAAAATTGAAAGTCTTTTTTTTTGTATTAAAATCTAAGGATATCGCGTTCGTATTTTCATCATCCTTACCATCCTTATTCTTGCGGGGCATAGGCACGATAGATTGAAAATGTAAAAACATTTTTCTTTTTTCGGTATTATTTTCAATGTCGTAATATCCGGCTTTGCGTAATACGCATTCTCCCAAATTTTTAAATAAATTTATCATATCATCCTCCTCACGGCCCCAAACCCCCTCGAAACCGATTTCCCAAGCCCCAGATAATCAGGCAAACAAAAATTGGTTTTAAATAT
>JADFUO010000384.1 GCA_015222115.1 Bacteroidota bacterium
AAAGAGCTGATGTAAGAAGCCCGTATTGTATAATTTCAACTTCAAAATTACCAATTTATTTACCCGGAACAACTGACGAAATTTCGCAGTCAATTACTTCTATTGCCGTTAATCCGAATGATCCTGAAAACGTTGTGATTACTCTTGGTAATTATGGTAACAGTCATTATGTTTACATGACAACCAATGCATTGGATTCATTGCCTGAATTCAGGTCAATACAAGGTGACCCTGAAAACGGAGGATTACCACTAATGCCTGTTTATGCTTCTGTTATTGAAAGGGATGAGGACGAATTAGTTATACTCGGAACCGAATATGGAATATATCTTTCAAATAGTATCTATGATATTAACCCTGTATGGGAAGCAGAAAATACAGGAATGAATATTGAACCTGTATTTATGTTAAAACAACAAACTGTAAATCAACCTGCCGACTCAGTTGTAATCTGGGATGGACTTGATTCAATATGGATTGTTTATCCGGGTGTCAGTAACCTTGGTATTATTTATAGTGCAACTCACGGCAGGGGTATTTTCCGATGTAATAATTTTTATCATCCTGTTGGAATTGATGATGACCTTATTGCAAATAATTCGTCTTATTTGAACTTAAAAATATATCCCAATCCAGCTATTGACAAAGCTAAAATATCCTTTAAATTAGAAAATTCGACTAATATAATTCTTAAGATTTTTGATCTGAACGGAAGAGTTGTGAACTCAATTGATCTGCGACAAATGACTTCAGGTGATCATGAAATTTCTGTTGATTGCAGTTATTTAAACAGAGGTGCTTACCTTATTCAATTGATTGCAGGCAAAGAGAGTTCAACTTCTAAATTTGTAATAATCAAGTAAAATATTTCATTCACATAATTTTTTAATAATTAAATATTAAGAACATGAAAAAAATATTCTCTTATTTATTTACTGCATTTGTTTTTGCAGCGATGACTATGTCTGCACAAACAAGCATATATACTCCCGAATTAGTTTCTCCTGAAAATGAGGATACTGATCAAATGCCTGATGTTGTATTGAACTGGAATGCGGTAACAGGCGGAGCAGGTGATATAACCTATGAATGTAAATTAGCAATGGATGCAGCTTTTACCGACCCTGTAACCTTTATTACTGAATTTACCGGTGTTCAATGTGAATATCTTCTGTTCGGAACAGAATATTTCTGGAAGGTAAGAGCAACCGATAGTATTAATACATCTTATTGGTCGGAAACATGGTCATTTATTACATTTGATGATGTAACATGTTGGAAGCCTAATAATGAATCAGATGACCAAATGCCTGATGTATTAATTAAATGGAGGAATAAAGTTGGCGGTAATAAGATTACAGGTTTAACATATTTTGATGTTCAAACTGATACCTCAGAAACATTTGATAGCCCGCTTTCAAATATATTTTCAATTGATGCTTCTTTATTTCAGCTAAATGCCCAAATGCTTAATTTTGGCACATTGTATTATTGGAGGGTTCGGGCAAGGCATGATCTTGATGAAAGTGAATGGTCACCGGAGTACTTTTCTTTTACTACTATTTATGCAGTTGAATTGGAAAAACCCCTGAATGGTACAGACGGTCTTGGTTTGGATGTTTATACACAGTGGGATGAAATTTCAGGAATTGTGAATTATATTGTTCAGGTTGATGATGACCCTGCTTTTGGAAGCCCTGAGATATTTTATCCTGATACAAATTCAGCGTATATTGATATGTTTACATTTGGTAATACTTATAACTGGAGAGTATGTGCTGCCCATTTATATGATACATCCGGCTGGTCCGAAGTATGGACATTTGAAACAATCAACGGAGTATTGCTGACTTCTCCTGAAGATGGTATGGTGAATATAATACGTTTACCTGTTCTTGAATGGGAAGAAATTTTAGGAATTACAGAATACCAGCTTCAATACAATACAACACCTGATTTTACTGATCCTGTTGCAGATGAATTGATTCTTGCTGGAACTCATGAGTTCCAGGTGGTTTATATCCTTAATGAAGGACAGGAATATTTCTGGCGTGCAAGGGCAATTCATGGTATTGATACATCCGCATGGGGTGAGGTCTGGTCGTTTACAGTTGTTTCAGGAGCAGGTATTAACGATGATTTGTTCAGCCGGTCAAATATTAATGTATATCCTAATCCGAGTTCAGGAAAGATTTTTTTGGATATCAACGCAAATCAATCATTTAATATTAAATACAGTATTATAGATCTTCTCGGACAAGTATTTATTAAAAATAAAATAAATTTAAATCAGGGAACAAATTCAGAAGAAATATTACTTAATGAATTACCTAACGGTATATATATTCTGCGACTGGAAAAAGACGGTAGTTTTTATAACAAAAAATTTGTGATTGACAGATAATAAGTTACCTCCTTTTTAGTTGAGCCGGTTCTTTTTATAGCCGGCTTTTTTAATTATACCTTTTACCGAAATTAACACTTAAATATATTGTAACGAAAAGATTTTTGCTTTTATTAAAAGCCATAATAGGAATTGCTTTTGGAAAAAAATCAATTACTGTCCCTATTTCTAATGCGCTTATCTTTGATTTAAATATTCCGAATTCAAAGTTGACACCGAATTTTGCATAAATACCCGGATACAATTTGGTTTGTTCCAAGCCCTTGGTAAAAGG
>JADFUO010000045.1 GCA_015222115.1 Bacteroidota bacterium
GCCGAATCTTTTTTGTTTTCTTTATTAAGAGCCCTTGCCAGTCGTATGTAATTTTGTTTAACGATTCCTGAATTCCTTGCACTTTCCCTGTCAACAGTTACATTTGGGTCATTCAGATTACCCCATTTGGCTTTGTTAACAAGAATATCATAGGTTGGGTCAGTGGAAATTCCACCTAAGCCACTGATATAATTTTTTGCCTTAACAGGCATGAATTTATAAACAATTCCATGCAGATGGCAGTATTTATCAACATTAAGTGCTTTGTTCAGTGCAGAAGGATTAGCAAAATAAATAGGTCGTTCCCAGTTGTTGGTAGCCAGAAAATCAAGTAACATCAGGTCGTTTTTATACAAAGCATTTTGCTTGAGTTCCCATTCAATAGAAGGCACAATCTGGTCAGCAAGCTCTATTGGTACAATTCCATTATCAACAAGCTTTGCTGAATCAATAGTAAGTTTAAATTTTTTAGTAGGAATATAATTTATTTTTTCTCCTGATTGCAACGGAAGTTTGGTTTGTTCGTTATCGCTTGCAATAAATCCGATAACCTCTTTTAATTCGGTATAACCTTTAATATTTCTGTTAAAAAAAGGGATATACTGATTAACACCTTTATTATATTGTTCGGGAGTTAAAGTAAATGGCAACGGGTCGGAATCATAGATTTTTGTTCCCAACTGGTGAATATACCAGTAGCCCGATGACAGCATATAATTAACAACTCTTACGTCGGTTCTTATTCCTTCAACTTCCTGGGCATACCATAATGGAAAAGTATCGTTGTCGCCATTTGTAAAAAGAACAGCGTTGGGAGCGCATGAATTTAAGTAATTTGCTGCAAAGTCCCTGGCAGCATATTTACCTGAGCGGTTATGGTCGTCCCAGCCGTCTTTTGCCATTATAACGGGTACAAGTATCAGACAAACCAATATAGTTGCTATCGCAATAAGTTTATGTTCCTTTATTTTTTTGGCTAATGCATTATATATTGACAGAACTCCCAAACCAATCCATATTGCAAAAGGGTAAAACGAACCTGCATAAGCGTAATCCCTTTCGCGTGGCTGATAAGGATACTGATTCAAATAAATTACAATGGCTATTCCCATCATAAAAAATAATAAAAATACAACAAAAGCATCCTTTTTATTTGTGTTCAGATGGAAGAAAAATCCAATTAAGCCGAGTATCAGTGGTAACAGGTAAAATTTATTATGTGCCGGATTATCCATGCTTTCGGGTACTTTATCAAGGTTTCCCAGCCTCCATTCATCAAGGAATTTAATTCCGCTTATCCAGTTGCCGTGTTCAAGTTCACCCTGACTTTCAATATCATTTTGTCTTCCGGCAAAGTTCCACATGAAATATCTGAAATACATGTGTCCTAATTGGTAGGTAAAGAAAAACTGCAGGTTCTCACCGAAAGTAGGTTTATTTATAATTTCAGTTGAACCGTCCGGTTTAGTGTGTCGTATATTTATTCCTTTAATATTACCGTATTTTTTATACATTGAAATATGAGAGCTTTTCTGGCTGCTCCACATTCGCGGGAAAATAGTTGTAAATTTTGAATCATATATTGGAACTGTATTTTGGCGACTATCTGTTATTA
>JADFUO010000385.1 GCA_015222115.1 Bacteroidota bacterium
CCTTGATTCGCATTGCGGCGGAAATTTTGGACCACGGCTAAAAGCAGCAGGTTATGATTATCTTATTATCAGTGGAAAATCTGAAAAACCCGTTTACATTTATCTCACCGATGAAAAGCTTGAAATAAATGATGCTTCCGATTTGTGGGGAAAAGGTATTTTTTATACTAATGATGAACTGATTAAACGTCATCCCGGAAAAAATCCGCATGTTGCAGCAATCGGAATTGCAGGCGAGAATCTCTCAAAAATCGCATGTATAGGAGTTGACAAGCATCGCCAATATGGAAGAGGAGGTGCAGGTGCAGTTTTGGGTTCAAAAAATCTGAAAGCAATAGTACTTGACGGAAATACACCGGTTAAATATTTTGATGAAGAAAAATTCAAAGAAATAAATAAACAATTCACAAAAGATATTTTGGATAATGATGGTGTAAAATTCCGTCGTGTAAAAGGCACAATGAAATGTGTGAGAAGCGGACAGGAAAATGAATTTCTTCCGACCAAGAATTTTCAGGAAGTGCAATTTGATGATTTTGAAAATATCACTTCCGAAGCTGCTCGTGAAGAACTGAACTGGGAAGATACCGGCTGCTTTAATTGCTCTATCAGATGTTCGAAATGGGCAAGATGGGACGGACACGAAATTGAAGGAACTGAATATGAAACTACTGCTTTTCTCGGTTCGGGCAGCATGGTTAATAATATTAAGGATGTTGCATGGGCAAACGAACTCTGTAACGACCTTGGACTGGATACTATAAGTACAGGTGTTACTTGTTCGTTTGCAATGGAATGTTACGAAAAAGGATTTATTGATGATTGGGAAGGATTGGAAATGGATTGGGGTAATGCCGAAAACCAAAGAAAGTTCATAAATCTAATTGCAAAAAAAGAAGGAATAGGAAAGATTTTTGCAGACGGAACACGTGATGCATCACAAAAGATTGGGAAAGGCAGTGAGGAATTTGCTATCAACACTTTCGGGATGGAACATTCAGGTGTTAATCCCAAAGGATGTCTGACAATGGGTGTTGTTCTTTCTGTTGCGGATTTTGCAAGCCATACAAGACTTTGGATGACCGAAGCTGAAATGGGCCCCGATTTTACCATTGAAGATATTCCACAGTCTGTTGCAGACGGATTAGATGAGATAAATGTGAGAAACTGCTTAGTTATATGTGATTTTGTTCCTCTTGGCCTTGACCGGCTTGCCCCTTTATTGAACGCTGCAACAGGACTTAATCACACAGAAGATTCTCTAAGGGAAGTTGGTGCAAGATTAACAAATTTAGCCCGTCGTTATAACTTACGTAACGGAAGAAAATATACTGACGATACTATACCAGGCCGCTTTTTCAATGAAGAATCACTTGCAGGGTTTATGAGAGGCAAAAAACTTGATAAAGGATTTTTTAATTCTCTGATACAAAAATATTATGCTGTCAGAAGCTGGACTGAAAAAGGAAAGCCGACTGAAGAAGTTATAAAAAAATATCAATTGATATAAATAATTTTCACTATACCTTTTATCTTTGTTAAATCCATTTTGACTCGAAGTTAAATTTTTTATTATAAAGTAAATCATTAAAAAAATCAAAATCATGAAAAAAGGCGCCTATACATTATTAATAACTCCTTTAAAAGAAGATTTATCTCTTGATGAAGAAGGTTTAAAAACACTTGTAAAAAGGCAAATTGAATCCGGAATTCACGGAATTGCTCCGCTTGGAGTTACAGGTGATAATACATTACTGACTGATGAAGAGGTGAAAAAAGTTTTAGAAATAGTAGTTGAGAATGCTAAGGGAAAAGCAAAGATTGTTCCTGATACATGTACAATGAGCTTGTGGAAAGCAAAAGAAAGAGTTAAAATGTTTGCCGGTCTTGGTGCAGATTATATTTGCGTTTATTCCCCGTTTTTTGTTTTACCAAAGCAGGATGGAATAATTAAGTTTTTTGAAATACTTGCTGACGAATCTGAATTGCCAATTATCCTTCACAATGCCAAGGGAAGAACCGGAGTGGAAATTACTCCTGAAATGACAGCTCATCTTGCAAAACATCCGAATATTATCGGTATAAAAGACGGCAACAAACAACTTGACCATCTTGCAAAAGTTATTTATCTTACAAAAGATGATGACTTTGAGGTTTTTACAGGAAAGGACACTACAGCATTTCCTTTTGTGGCAGCAGGCGGAAACGGTACATTCACAGTTGCAGGAAACGTTGTTCCTGAAGTTATGAAAGAGATGATTGACTTTGCTCTAAACGGTGAAATTGAAAAAGCAAAAACAATTCACCTTGAATACTATTCCCTTTTTGAAGCATTGCGGTTTGAAACCAACCCGATGGCAGCAAAAATGGCTCTCAATTTGATGAATTTACCTGCCGGTGGCATGCGTTTGCCATTAACTCCATTAAGCGAGAATAAAACAAATATTTTAAGATCAATAATGGAAAAAAGAGGTTTATTATGAAAGAAATAACTCTTCGTGCTCCGGCTACAAGTGCAAATGTTGGTCCCGGTTATGACATTTTTGCTATGGCTTTGAAAGAGCCCTACGACGAGATAAAATTAGCATTGAATGATACCGGAAAAATTAACATAAAAATTGTTGGAGATACACAAAATATTCCGGTTAATGTTCATGATAATACCGCAGGTCTTGCCGTTTTGGGATTACTTAAAAGAAAAAAAATAAACCAGGGCGTAAATATTACAATCATAAAAAACATGACATCAGGTGGTGGGTTGGGAACTACCGGCGCCTCTGCTGCTGCATGTATTTTCGGTCTTAACAAACTTCTTGACCTTGACCTGCCGGATAATGAAATGATTGATCTGGCAAGAATGGGAGAAATTGCTTCAGGCGGCTCACCTCATGCCGATAATGTTGCTGCTGCATTACTTGGAGGATTTGTGCTTGTAAAAAGTTATAATCCTATTGATGTATTGAAGCTTGATATTCCTGAATTCCCGTTTGTTCTTGCAGTAATTAAAAAAAGTCAGCGGACTACAAGAGGATTTATTACTTATGAAATCGGGCAGGAAAAACTTAAAGAACAGATGGCACGATGTTCCCGCGTTATTCATGCAATTCATACAAAAGATATTAAAGAATTCGGCAGTGCTGTGAGTGTTGATTATATTCATGAGCCTGTTCGTGCTGCTGCCATACCCGAATACAAAGAAGTAAAAAGAAAGATACTTGACTCAGGTGCTTATGGTTGCAATATCAGTGGCGGAGGTTCTTCTGTATTTGCTGTTTGTGATGAAAACGATATTGAAAATATTGCCGATATCATGCAAAAGGGTTTTGCCCAAAATCCTTATTTTGTTAAAGTTTATAAAACGAAAGTAAGTAATAAGGGAGTTCAAATAATTTCAGAAGATTGATAATTAGTTGTTTAGTTTGGTAATCGGTAATCAGTTTGATGTTGCGAGTTGCGGGTTGCGAGTTTTTTGCCAACTGCCAACTGCCGACGACTGAAAGGAGTCCGTATGGACTGCCTACTTGATTTCTATGCATTTATTCCTGCAATTCAAAAAATTCAATTTTCATATTATCAACATAAAACATTTTTTTATCAGTATTCCAGATAAAAAGGGTAATAATATCATCAGGGTTGAGAATTTTCGGAAGCTGAAAACTTATTTCAAAATCTTTCCATTTTTTATAATCTTCTTGTGGTAAATCAGCTAATCTGAATGTCTTATAAAAATAACTACGCCCGTTTTTAAATTTAATTTCAACTACCAACAGGGCTTTAAGTGATGCATATTTTTCAAGATCGTATTTTTTCAGATTTACTTTTATAAAAACATTTTTTGCCTTTATCAGGCTTGAGTCCGAATTAATTTTTATGCCTGCATTATATTCAGTTAAAATATCAAAATTTGCGACTTTTGTCCCTGAAAATGCAGTATCGCCAATATTATTGATTGAGTTTAAAATCCAATTATCTTTTTCTTCTTCAAAATCATTAAAATAACCGGCAAGAGGAATTTCCTTGATTTTTTTATAACTTTTTTCATCGGTTCCGCCAAATATATTTTTATATTCATTTCCTGTTTTCAGAAAAACAAACCAGTATTTTTCTTTATTCATTGCATCAGGATGAATAATTTTATGAATATACTGATATGTTTGGATAAGGTTTAAAAAAAGTAAAACAACGCAAAAAACATATAAAAATATTTTAGTTATTTTAAATTTTATGCTTGTAATCAAAATACCAAGTAGCAAAATAAAAACAGGATAAAAATCAATTATAGCCCTCATCCCGTAACTATCACCATAAAACCAGTTCCAC
>JADFUO010000386.1 GCA_015222115.1 Bacteroidota bacterium
AATATAAATAACATAAATTATTTGAAGTGGTAAATAGTTCCATAATAATTTCCTGCGTCTTACAAATTTTGTGATTCCAACCAAAATCGGTAAATCAATTACTAATTTTACAATAAACATAATAAGAACAACAGGCAGTAACTCATAATAAAACAATCCAAACACAAAACCCGCCAATAAACCCAAATTAAACAAATAAACTACCAAAGCCGTTGTTGTGATTGAAAAATCAGTATAGCCTGAGCTTTTTGAAACCCATCTTATCCTTTGTGAAATAAACTCCCTGAATGATTTTTTAGCTCCTGTGTAAGCAACAGCATCAGAATTTTTTAAAAAATTTATTGCTGAACTTCCCCATTTCTTTCTTATTTTTAAAAGCAAAAAAACATCATCGCCCGAAACAAATTCATTTTTTGTTTCAAAACCGTTTACTTCATCGAATGCCTGTTTTTGGTAAGCTAAGTTTGCTCCGTTACACATAATCGGCAAACCGATTTCAATTGCTCCTGCCCCTGAAGCAATCAAGCTTAAAAACTCCAAAGACTGAAGTTTTTTAAACCACTTGTTATCATTAAGAAAGCACACAGGCCCAACAATCATTTTAGGATGTTTTTTTTCATAAAAATCAATAATTGTTGAAAGCCAATTTTTACTTACCCTGCAATCAGCATCGGTTGTAACTATTAATTCAGCGCTTGAATTTTTTAAACCGGTTTTAATGGCTTGCTTTTTACCGGAAATTTGTGGACTTCCACTTTCTGTAGTTATTAATTTTATTTTGAGACCGGGATTGGAATTAATAAAATCTTTTATCAGATTTTTGGTGTTATCAGTTGAAAAATCATCAACCACAATAATTTCAAATAAATTTTTGGGATAACTTTGCTTAAGTAAATCATATAAAATATCAGTAATGTTTTGTTCTTCGTTTCGGGCAGGAATTATTATACTTACTTTTGTTTTAGGTTCTTTATCAGATAAAACAAATTTTTCAAGTCTAACCCATCCATAAGTAAAAGCAAGTATAACAAAGACATAAGCAAAACACAAGCAAATCAAAAATATGAATATTATTAATGAACAGGTTTCCATATTAAGAATTCTTTCTGAAAAACTTAAGTTTAAAAACAAAGAATGTCCCAGCAATAGCCGGAATTATAATATTTATCAACCATAAAGCAGATGATGCTGAAAAAACACCAATATCAATTTGCTCGGTAAAAATACTGTATTTCTCAAAAAACAACCCAATAAGATAAATTGAAATACTCCCTCTGATGCCAAGTTCAGTTAAAGCTATGGTAGGTATTACCGTTATTACAAAAAACATCACCGCAACAGTAATAACAGCATAAAATAACGGGATCGGCACTGAGAATAATCTCAATAGTAAATAAAACTGAAACGTAAAAATGCAATATCTAAAAATACTTATTAATAGAACTTTTAGCAATTCAGGTTTTGAAAACATTGAAAAAACCTTAATGTGTTCTCTGAACTTCTCCCACTTTTTCTTTGTAAAATTTTTTAAAAAGGTTGAAAGAATTGAAATATTAAAATAAAATAACAAAATCAGGAAAATAGCTATTACAACAATTACAATTAATCCGTAATAAAAATACCCGTAAAAATATCCTGAAGTATCATAAAACTCAGGAATAAAAATCAATAAACTTATTAATCCGATAATCATAGTTGTCATAAACTGACTGATACTACCAATAATTGTAATAAGAACACCTTCCCAGTGATTTGCTTTTTTAAGTATAAATACCCTTCCGAAATAATCACCAACCCTGTTAGGTGTAAATGAACTTACTGAAATCCCTGTTAAAACCGCCTGAAAAGATTTGGCAATTGAAATTTTTTCAATTTTCTTTATAAGGAATTGCCACTTCAACGATTCAACACCCCAGTTTAAAATCATTAATAAAAAAACAATAATTATCTGAACAATAAAACCCTGTGTATAAAACTGTTCTTTAAACAGTTCCCAAACTTTTTCAAGATTTTTTTCATCAGAAATTTCATGATAAATAAACAAATATGTAGCAATTATTATCGCAAATCGAATCAGATAGTTATAAGTTTTACGTATTTTTGTTTTTTTCATAATTATTTGCAATAATAATTTCCTTTTTTGAAAACCGAGCGTATCATATTAGGCATTGACCCGGGAACCAATATTATGGGTTACGGTTTAATTAGCTGTAAAGGTAAAAATATTGAATTAATATCCATGGGTATTTTAAAACTTGGTAAATATAGCAATCATCCTTTAAAACTAAAAAAAATTTTTGAAAGAACATTAAATCTTATTAAAGAATACAAGCCTGATGAGCTTGCAATTGAAGCCCCTTTTTTTGGTAAAAACATTCAATCAATGTTAAAATTGGGAAGGGCTCAGGGAGT
>JADFUO010000046.1 GCA_015222115.1 Bacteroidota bacterium
AAAATAATAATTGAAAAACTTGGTCCAAAATTGAATGCGTTTATCAACAGCACAAAAATATGATAACATAAATTTCCAATTTCCAATTTCTAAACTTGTCCGCCCGTACGGGTGGATGGATTTCAAACTGTGAACGGTTACAAATTTATAAATAATGCAGGATAATTTA
The DNA here is from genome assembly GCA_015222115.1 of Bacteroidota bacterium. Taxonomy (GTDB): domain Bacteria; phylum Bacteroidota; class Bacteroidia; order Bacteroidales; family JADFUO01; genus JADFUO01. The sequence goes on from JADFUO010000046.1 coordinate 170, forward strand.
CATAAAGATTATATCAGCTATACAAGGAAAAAGCTCCTGTTTATTACCATTACTATTCTTTTGTTGATATTTTTTATTCTGGTTGGAATTACATTCGGGACCGTAAGAATTACAATTGGAGATATTTTTTCTGTATTTTTTGGTCAGAGTAATGAAGTAAACTCACAAATTATATTGAATATCCGTTTACCACGTGTGCTTTCCGCTGTTTTGGCCGGTATGGCATTATCTGTTTCCGGTGCTGCTATGCAAAGTATTTTACGAAATCCTTTAGGTTCGCCTTTTACACTCGGTATTTCAAATGCTGCGGCTTTTGGTGCTGCGTTTGCCGTTATTGTTTTCGGAGCAGGAAGTATGCACAGCAATGCTTCTGATTCTGTGATTTTTAATAATCCGTATATCATTACTATATCAGCATTTTTTTGGAGTCTGGTCAGCACTTTTATTATTTTGCTAATGGCTAAATTTAAAGGTGCTACACCCGAAACCATAATCCTTACAGGGATTGTTGTTGGTTCTCTTTTTATTGCTGCCACTACAGGCTTACAATATTTTGCCGATGATATTGAATTGGCATCAATAGTTTTCTGGACTTTCGGGGATATCGGAAGGGCAACATGGACGGATTTTATTATTCTTTTGATTGTAATAATTCCGGCATTTTTATTTTTCCTGAAAAACCGATGGAATTACAATTCGCTTGATTCCGGTGATGAAACTGCCAAAAGCCTTGGTGTTAATGTTGAAAGAGTACGAATATGGGGAATGATTGTAGCATCACTTGCAACTTCATTTGCAGTATCTTTTTTTGGGATAATCGCTTTTGTAGGACTGGTAGTACCTCACATTGTAAGAAGAATAATAGGAAGCGATGAGAGATTTTTAATTCCTGCTTCTGCTGTTTTCGGAGGTATGTTTCTTTTACTTTCGGATACAGTTGCCAGAACAATTATTTCGCCTATAGTTCTGCCTGTTGGCATTCTAACTTCGTTTATAGGTGCACCGTTGTTTATTTTCTTATTGATAAAAGGGAAGGGGAGGGGTCAATGGTAATGATAGAAATTAAAAGTTTGAAATTTAGCTACAACGGGTTCCCTGTTTTAAAAAATATTAATGAAAATATTGATAAGGGGGAATTTGTAGGAGTTGTTGGACCGAATGGTTCTGGAAAAAGTACGCTTTTAAGGTGTTTAGACCGAATATTAAAACCACAGCACGGAAAAATATTTCTGAACGGCAAAAACATTCAGAAATTGAGCAGAAATGCTTTAGCAAGACAAATTGCTTATGTTCCGCAAAAAGAGAGTAATACTTTTCCTGCAACTGTTTTTGATACTGTTTTGATGGGAAGAAAACCGCATATCAACTGGATGCCTATGAAAAAGGATTTGGACATTACTTCAAAAGTTATTGAAATGCTTGACTTGACTGATATTGCTTTTAAAGATATTAATCAGCTAAGTGGCGGGCAACGGCAAAGAGTATTCATAGCAAGAGCATTGGCACAACAACCCGAAGTACTTTTATTAGATGAACCAACTGCCAATCTTGACCTTCGTCATCAAATGGAAGTTATGAATATACTAAAATCTCTAACTAATAAAGATATTACTATAATCATTGCTATCCACGATTTAAACATGGCTTTACAATATTGCAATAAATTGATTATGCTTAAAGACGGTGAGATTTTCGCAAAAGGAGGAAAAGATATTATTACTACTGATACTATTGAAAAACTTTACGATATTAAAGTAAACATCATTAAAGAGAATGGAAGGATTTTTATAATTCCCGAACTTGAGGAGTCTGAAATAAAATATACAAATTAGAAATGTAACTTCTAATTTGTATGTTTAATTGAATTGTCTTCATATTTCGGATGTTTAATTAATATTTTCTAATTCTGATTTTAATTTTGGTATATGTGTTTCTATTATTTCCCAAACTTCTGGTGCGTATATTCCAAAATAATCATGTGCAATAATATTTCGAAAAGCATATATTTTTTGCCAGTCAATGTAATTATATTTTTTTTTAAATTTATCGCTTAATTTAGATACTGTTTCACCAAGTGCAACGAAATTCATCATTGTTGCATCAAAACTTTTTACATCTGCTTCAAATTCATTGGCAGACTTAAATTCAGAAGAGAAACTAATAATTTTATCAATAATTTCCAACATTAAGAATATGATTGCTTCGTCTTTTCTAAACATAAATTACTTCATTTAAGATAAATTCTCTAAAAACTGATTTTATTGCTCCTGCATGACATACATCAACTTCTTTATGAAAATAATTTTTTACTGTTTTCTTTAGCTCCATCCTTTTTTCAAAAATTTGTTGTGTATCGGTTTCCATTTCAATTATTATATCAATATCACTGTTTTCGGTTTGCTCATCACGTGCAAACGAACCGAAAAGTCCTATTCTTATAATGTTGAAATTTTGCTTGAACAGTTCTTTGTTTTTTGAAAGGTATTTAAGTATTTCGTTTTTGGTAAGCATGATTTATTTTTTTCTATTACAAAAATACAAAAATTCTGTCATTATATTAATTCTAAATTTAAATTTGTAAAAAAGTTTAATAATCAATTTGTAGTTTATTTCTACCAAATAACATGTAGCCATTGCTACTGCTACTTGTTTTAAAAAATAATGTGGAATCTAAGAACTCATATAGTATGATGAATATAAAAGAAATAGGAGTGGTTAAAAGTAAATTTACAGAGCCGACAAATCCTACTGAAATGAAAAAGCACGAAAGCACCATCATTATTAAAAAAGAATTTATTGACGGACTATTTAAAATTGAAGACTCGGAGTTTATTGATGTTGTGTTTTATTTTCATAAATCACAAGGATATAATTTAAAAACCATAACTTTTACTGGTGAATTAAAGGGAGTTTTCGCATCCCGGAGTCCCAGGCGACCAACATCCATAGGAATCACGACGGTAAATTTATTAGAACGGAAAGGTAATGAATTAAAAGTTAAAGGACTTGATGCTATCAACGGAACACCCGTGATTGATATTAAACCTTGTGATAACTCTTTTTTTCAGGCAAACAATGAAACTATCACAGTAAGTAATTTAAAATCTTCACCACGCAGGCAAATTTTTTCTCATATCCTTGCAGGCGAAACCGACAAATTATTATTAAAAGCCGGTCAGTTGCACGGACATTTTTGTCCGGGACTGGCAATGGGTGTTATTGCTGCAACTTATGCAATGCAAAAAATCAAATCGCAGTCAGATGGAATGGAAAACCTTTTGGCTATTGTTGAAATGAATAATTGTGTAAGCGATGGCATTCAGTTTGTAACAGGGTGTTCGTTCGGAAACAATTCTTTAATATTCAAAGATGTTGGGAAAACCGCTTTTACATTAACAAAAAGAGATGGTAGAGGTATCAGAATTTCTACCCGACCGGAAGCCGGAGAATACATTCATCAGACGAAAAATAATTTTTCGGGTCAATATCAGAAAGTCATTAAAGAACAGAACCGTTCTGATGAAGAGATTGCTAAACTAAAAAAAGCAGGTATTGAAACAGCATTTGCAGTTTTAAATCTTGATTTTGATAAAATTTTCAAAGTAGAAGAAATTGATATAGAAATTCCTGATTATGCGCCATCGCATGAAAGCATAATTTGCGATAAGTGTGGTGAAAGCATTATGTCGTCAAGAATAATAA
>JADFUO010000387.1 GCA_015222115.1 Bacteroidota bacterium
ATTAAAGTCAGAAATAAGATTAATTGAAAATAATTTTAAAAGAAAAATCCAAGCTTGAAGAACTTCCGCAACTTATTAATAATCTTAATGATATTATGAACCAGGTGATACAAAAAGTTAAAGAAGATTTTCATAAAGCTTGACACATAATTTACGACATTTTTTATTTTTTTGTATTAATGAATGATTAAACAATTAATTTTGCAAATAATAAAAGTATTAACATTTAAATTAAACAAAAATGGCAGGAGTAAATAAAGTTATTTTGATTGGGAACCTCGGAAAGGACCCCGATATTTTTAATTTCGAAAACGGAGTTAAAAAAGCATCATTTCCGTTAGCTACAACCGAAAGTTACAAAGATAAAGAAGGTAATAGGGTTGACCAAACCGAATGGCACAATATTGTGTTGTGGCGTGGTCTGGCTGAAGTAGCTGAAAAATATTTAAACAAAGGGAAACAGATTTATCTGGAAGGAAGAATAAGAACCCGCTCATGGGACGACAAAGACGGTAACAAAAGATACACTACCGAAATTTTAGGCGATAACATGACTATGCTTGGAGGACGTAGAGACCAGAATGAAACCCAGCAAAACAAAGTTGAGGAGCCGCCTGCATCTGAACCCACATCGGAAGACGATTTGCCTTTCTAAAATATAAATTTTTCATCTTTTTGAGTAATTTATAATTTTTTAGGAAGTTGATGAGAAGTCAGGATGTCTGAAATTATCATGGAAATAATATCGTTTCTTTCACATCCATTTTCTTTTTTTGAAATATGATATCATTAAAAAGACGATCACTACCATTGAAATGATAATTATCCAAAATGCTTTCGGGTCATTTGAAAAAGGTAGCCCAAGATTCATACCATATAATCCTGTGATAAAAGTAAGGGGAAGCAATATCGCGGATACCATTGTAAGCACTTTCATTATTTCATTTATCCTGTTAGTCTGCAGCGAATCAAATGTTTTTGACAATCCCTCAATCAACTCCTGATAGTCTTCGGTCATATCCCACATTTTTTGGTAGTAGTCAAGAATATTACCCCAATAGTCTTCCATGTTTTCGGCAAAACCTTTAATAGCACCGGTTTCAAATTTACTGAACAACCTTAGCTGAGGCTTGAACATAGTGTTGAGTAATATGACATTTTTCCTGCTAACCGAAATTTGTTCAATTGTTTTTTTAGCCCGTTTACTAAATAGTTCCTGGCTAATATATTCCAGTTCGCTTCCTACCTTGCGTATCATCAAAAGTGATTTCGTCATCAGCTTTTCCAATATTTTGTATAATAATGCATCGCTTGAATTAACTTTAAACTCTTCTTTTCTGGCTTCCTGTTCAAGGGCGTCTTTAAACATTTGGGTAACTATCCAATGCGATTGACCGATAGTAATTATATAATCTTCGCCCCAGAAAATTTTAACCTCTTTGGTTTGTAAAAATATATCCGATTTGTCAAAATCAGGAAAGTGCAATATCAGAAAATAATAATCGTCGTAAATATCAATTTTGGGTCTTTGGTTATAAGTGCGACAGTCTTCAATATCAAGGGGATGAAAATGAAAATTATCTTTCAGATATTTAAGGTCTTCTTCCGACGGGTTGAGAATGTGGTGCCACTTTAATGTGCCTATTTTTATGGTTTCAATCATATACCCTCCCCTTTTTTTATTGATTTTTACATTCCGGTAATATTTTTTGCGGCTCAAAAGTAAACAAATTTATTAAATTATTAAAATCCCTTTAGATAATTAAAAAAAATATGAATAATGATAAAGCAGAATTTGATGATACTATTATTATTCATACGGCCCCGAAAAGACAACATATATTCAAACTAATAACTCTGCAGATTTTCAGACAAACCCTACATCACAATCAATTTTTTAGTTTTAATACGTGATTCTGAACTGATAATTGAATAGTAATAAATTCCGGGATTCCAGTCGGCAACTGAAATAATAATATTATTATGATTTTTTTTCAAATCATAAACACCGGTTTGTTGTCCGGCAGAATTATAAATTACCATTTTAGCATAATCCATTTTTTCAGGGATCAGATAATTAAACCTTACTGTGGAATTTGCCGGATTTGGAATTGAGTTTGATATTGTTATGTCTGGAGCACCGGAGAGATCGTCAACTGAAGTAAAAACATCAATTACCGAAACCGTCAGATCATCAAAATGAAAACCATTTTCAGTTACCCAGGTATCGCTTTTTAAAGTAAATCTGAATTTTACAGTTTCACCTAAATAATCCTGCAGATTCATTTCTTCTTTAACCCAAGAAGTCTGAAAACCGTCATATAAAGGTTCACCGCTTGCCTGATTATTATTACCGGGTTTGGTATATTTTCCTGATAAAGGTTCCCATGAGCTTCCTCCGTTAGTAGATATTTTTACCTGAACATAATCCCAGCCGGCTTCAATCTCCCATATTGCCCAGAAATTTAAAACTGCAAATACTGAATTTGTCAAATCAATTTCCTGGGTTAAAGTTGTTGAATTAGTTTGATTGTTATTATAATTCCCATAAGGTGAATCGGTTATTGAGCCTGTTGGTGAGTGATACTGGTCATTTGAAATTCCCCAGCCTCCCGACCAGTTGGTGATTGTGTTTCCGTCATCTTCAAAAATGATAACTGCTTCACCGAATATTTTAGTTATTGTATCGGAAACAATAAAATCGTCGTTATCAACCGATAATAAATATTTTATTTCCTGTCCGATCTGAATTGACGGATCTAAAGAGTAAGAAATTGAATCATCATCATTTTCAAGAAGTTCAAGATTAGAAAAAACAACTGGTTCGCCAATTTCAGTAATTTCAGTGCCTAAGGGCTGGATAGAAACAGTAAAATCAGTGGAGTCAATTAAACCAAGTCTTTGAATACTAAAACTAAAAAATCCGGTTAAATCACCTGTAGTTAAAGGTGATGTGTCATCAATATCAGCATATTTTCCGGCAAGTCGTACTGCTAAAATATTTTGCAACATATTCTCCTGACAAAGAGGGATAATTCTGGGTATGGGCGGCCAAAATCCGTCATTGCCACTTCCTACTTCAGGTGTGTAAGACAGTATTTTTGGTTTTTCGTCCTGCTCGCCGTACATCCAGTCATCCGAACTGCCGTTTGTCGGGTATATCGTGGTACTTCCGGGCCCGTAAGTATAATTATTATCCTGAGTCATCATTTCAGCAAAACTCATAAAAATATCATGGTCGGGGCATAGGTCTTCAATGTAACCCCACGGCGAAAGCAAAAGGTTGCCGTAAGAATGATAATTTAATGCGATTTTAAATTCATGTTCATTACAAAAGTCCCTGATAGTTTGGTTTTCCGGCTCTGAGAAAGGTGCTGTACCTCTGTATGTTTCTGACCATGGATCGGGTGAAGACCCATTATTATCATAGCCCCACATATATCCATAATTCCTGTTGGGGTCAACTCCAAATGATCCTCCGCCGTTATCTCTCCTGTTTTTCCTCCACATTCCTCCGCCATTCGGATTGGTAGTTTCATTGTAAACATATCCGTCAGGGTTTATGCAGGGAACAAAATACATTTCGGTATTATCCACCAAATTCTGAATATCAGAATCTGTGTCATAATTTTCTAAAAGATAATACATATAAAACAACATTTGCTGAACACTAATCGGTTCGCGGGCATGATGTAAGGCAGTGTAAAGCACTTCGGGTTCATCTTCGTTAATATTTGCATTATCCGAAATTTTGACAAAGTAAATCGGACGTCCTTCAATTGATGTAAGATTACCAATTTGTGCCTTTTCAGTGATGAGGTCGGGATATTGTGACCTCATATTATCAAGATGGTCAAGCGTTTCGCTTAAGGTACAAAAGCCACCCATTGAGCCGTAATCCCAATCCTCAGGAACAGGATATTCCTGTCCGGGTGTACGGTCAACCTTTAAATCTTTAAAAGCAGCATTTCTTTCCTCGTAAAACTTTGAAACATCATCAATTAATATTTCATATTTAAAATTTTTCGAATCAAGAAGATTAATTTCATTTTCTGATAAATCAGTTATCAGGAAAATGCCTTTTTTTAATTCGCCGTTATCAACTGCAATACCGGTTTTAGCTAAAACTTCTAATTCTTCATCATTAGCAAAAATTTTGACCTTTGAATATTTTTGAACTTGTGAAAAAGAATGAAGTGAAATAATTAATAATACAAAAAATAATGTAGGTTTCATAATTAATTTTATTTATATGTTTAATTTATTCAAGACAACTAATGATAAAAAATGGTTGCCTGTTTTTATTTAACTTCCCTATTTCCATTTAAAAGTATTGATCATTTGCTCAATGTCCTGTTTCAGAAAATCAATTACAGGAGCTAATGAATCATTGTTGGGGACTATGTTAAAATACAAAGCGCCTCTTAAAAAATGCTTTGTACTGTCGGTGATAAAAAACTGGTAAGGTGAAGCAGCGCCTATTCCTTTTATCTCATATATCAAGCCAAATGTTTTGTCATGTTCATTAATAATCAGTTTCTCATTAATTGCACTTGCCTTGGGAATATGCTTTACTACCATTGTTCGTGCATCTTCAAGATAATCTGCCAGGTTATTATCAACAACTTTGTAACTTAAATGCAATCTCCCTTTAAATTGAGGGAAATCAATATTTATCCAATATGGTTCATCAGGAGCAAATTTGTCGGGGGTAATTTGTGCATAAACCGGGTATTCAAATGTATATGGATATATTGAGTCAAGAAGCCGATATTGTTTTTCGGGCAGGTCAATCCTGAAATAGCCTCTTGGCTTTGGAACATAATCATTTCCACAGGAAAAAAATAAATTTATCAGAAAGGCTAAAAGAAATACAACCGGAAAATATTTATTTTTTATCAACATTTTTCTTTATTGTAACTTTAATTTGTTTTATTCTTCTTTTATCAACCGAGATAATTTTAAATATAAAATCACGGAAAGTTACACTTGTATCTTTATCAGGAATTTTTCCTTCAAGTTCCAGAATCACTCCTGCCAATGAATCAGGGTCACCTTTAACTTCATCAAAAATATCATAGTCAACTTTAATAATCTTACAAAAATCTATTAAGGTAGTTTTTCCTTCAAAAATATAGTTATTATCATCAAGTTTTTTATAGCTGAACTCATCATCTTCAATATCAAACTCATCGCTGATATCTCCAACAATTTCTTCAAGTATATCTTCCAGTGTAACAATACCTGAGGTTCCGCCATATTCATCCACAACTATGGCAAGGTGTATCTTTTTTTCCTGAAATTCTTTCAGCAGGTCATTAATTTTTTTATTCTCAGGAACATAAAATGCGGGTCTGAGCAGATCTTGCCATTTAAAATTTTTGTCCTTTCCTAAATGAGGCAACAAATCCTTGATATAAAGAATTCCTTTGATATTGTCAAAAGTTTCATCATAAGCAGGTATTCTTGAATACCCCGATTCAAGAATTATTTCAAGCAATTTCTTAAAATTAATTTCTGTGTCAATAGCTGTTACATCCGTTCTGGATTTCATAATTTCCTTAACCTCAATATCTCCGAATTTTACAATTCCTTTAAGAATTTTGGTGTTTTCACCGGCTACATCTTCACCCGAAGTAATATCAATAGCATCCGAAAGTTCATTCATTGAAATCTGATATTTTCTTTTTGAAAGCCGCTTATCAATTACCGAAGTTGACCTGACCAAAACCGAACTTAAAGGATAAAATATTTTAATTAAAATCTGAAGAGGTATTGCCATTATTTTTGCAAATCTCACTGAAAATTGTGTTGCATATATTTTAGGCATAATTTCACCAATAAACAAAATCAAAGCTGTAATAACAATCACCTGAATTACAAAAGCTAAAACAGGGAAATCAGTGAGGTTAAATAATTTTGTTGTAATATAGGTTGAAAAAATTACGATCGCAACATTTATAAAGTTATTGGCAATTAATATTGTTGCAAGTAATCGTTTTGGTGATTCAAGTAAACGAATAATCAAAATATTTTTTTTTGCGGTACTTGTTTTAATTTCATTGAGTTGGGCAGGGGTTAGCGAGAAAAAAGCAATTTCCGTTCCTGAAATCATTGCTGAAAAAAACAACAACATAAAAACAATTAAAAAATTTATTACAGTGCCAAAAGTAAAAGATTTGATTATAGAGTCAAGGAGATAAAATATTATGGTTAAATATGATTCAATATCAGGGTCTTCCAAAATAGTTGTATTTAATTTTATGAAATTATGTGCGTCTAATAAAAGTTATAATTAATTTTTCACTCTGCTTATCTTTTGATTAAAATTTTAATAGATTTTGAGTAACTGATCGATGACAGTTTAATAAAATACATACCTGGAGTTAATTGTTCTGTGTTTAAAATAAAGCTATTTTCTCCCTGTTGTATTATGCCTTTATAAATTTTTATGAGATTATTACCGTTGATGCTGAATAAACCGATTTCTCCATCAATTTCATTAGCAAGTCTGAGATTTATTGTTGTCTGTCTGCAAGCCGGATTGGGCTTGCAATAAAATTCAGTAATATTCTCATCCGGTCTTTCTTCAATGCCTGTGACTGTGATAGAAATATAACTTGCTTCAACGTGGCATGCAATAAAAAACTCATGATCGTTTCTATTATTGTAGTAAATCCCAATAACACCAAGCATATCCTGAACCCAGTTTTGTCCATCCCATTGGAAACAATCTCCTGATACTGCATTTCCATTTGCATCATAGGTATAAGTATATATGCGATCGTTCATCCAGTTTCCGTTTTCCCATTCTTCATAGAGTTTAGTTAGCAAATTTCCATTTATATCATAGGTGTAAGTATATATGCGATCGTTCATCCAGTTTCCGTTTTCCCAATCTTCATAGAGTTCAGATAGCAAATTTCCATTTATATCATAGGTGTAAGTAATTCTCCATTCATTCATCCAGCTTCCGTTTTCCCATATTTCGCATAGCAAAGTGAGCCTGTTTCCATTTGCATCATAGGTATAAGTATATATGCAAACGTTCACCCAGCTTCCGTTTTCCCATTCTTCAGTGAGATTAGTTAGCTTATTTCCATTTGCATCATAGGTATAAGTATGTATGCGAACGTTCACCCAGTTTCCGTTTTCCCATTCTTCAGTGAGTAATGTCAGCCTGTTCCCATTTGTATCATAGGTATAAGTATATATGCGAACGTTCACCCAGTTTCCGCTTTCCCAATTTTCTTTGAGATCAGTTAGCTTATTTCCATTTGCATCATAGGTATAAGTATGTATGCGAACGTTCACCCAGTTTCCGCTTTCCCATTCTTCAGTGAGTAATGTCAGTATGTTTCCATTTGCATTATAGGTAAAGGTATCTCTCCAAACATTCACCCAGTTTCCGTTTCCCCATATTTCATTAAGCCTAGTTAGCGCATTTCCATTTATATCATAGGTGAAAGTATTTCTCAAATAATTTATCCAATTTCCGTTTTCCCATATTTCGTATAGCAAAGTGAGCCTGTTTCCATTTGAATCATGAGTGTAAGTATATCGGTAAGTAACATCAATTTCATATACAAAAACAGTATCCAACAGATAGATTTGTTCGTTTGATCCCTTTTTCAGGTACATAGTACCGTGAAATTCATCCCCATAAGGATAATTTAATTCATTCTGAAACTCCATGCCTTGAAATTTATTGGGAAGGAAGTGATCAGGATAAGTTTGCTTTTGTTTCAGACTTTGGCTTATTAGTGAGTTTGAAAAAAATGTAAAAGCAATAAAAACAATCAAAGATAAAATGGTGAAATTTTTCATGATAATGTATTTGTTGATTTAATACGACAAATATATATAAAATTTAATTCAAAATAATTAATAAATATTTCTAGCTAATATTAAAATAATTCAGTTTTATCCTTTTAATATTTTTCGGTTTACAAAAATTTTATTTGTTCATAATTTCATTCTGTAAACGAATTGATTCTTCATGAACCAATTCAAACAGGTCAATTAAAAATTTTTTATTTAAGCCCTTTTCAACTCCCTTTTTCAGTCGGTCCTGAATAACATTTCTCCAGCGTTTTAGTTGTAAAATCGTAATATTGGAATTTCGTTTGTATTCGCCAATTTGCTTTACCAACTCTAATCTTTTTGCAAGAATATTAATTAATTCATAGTCAACTTCATCAATTTTTGCCCTTAATTCTTCTAATTTATTTTCAAATTCAATATTATCTGATTCATTTCTTATTATAAGTTTTGAAATTAAATCTTTTAGTTCGGCAGGAGTAATTTGTTGTTTTGCGTCGGTCAATGCAATTTCGGGATTTATATGAGTTTCAATCATCAGGCCGTCCATTTCAAGGTCAAGGGCTTTTTGTGAAATCTGTAAAAGCAATTCTTTATTTCCGCAAATATGGCTCGGGTCAACTATTACCGGCAATTCCGGGAAAATCCGTTTTAATTCAATGGGAACCTCCCACATTGGAGCATTCCGAAAAGGAGATTTTTCAAAAAAATAAAATCCCCTGTGAACAGCAATCAATTTTTTTATTCCAACAAAATTAATTCTTTCCAAAGCACCTATCCATAATTCCAAATCAGGGTTAACAGGATTTTTAACCATCACAGGAATATCCACCCCTTTTAAAACTTCAGATATTTCCTGAATTGAAAAAGGATTAACAACTGTTCGGGCACCAATCCATAAAATATCTACACCGTGTTCTAAGCAATCTTCCACATGCCTTGAGTTGGCAACTTCAACCGCAGTCTTCATCCCTGTTTCATCTTTAACGACTTTCAGCCATTCAAGACCAATATTGCCAACACCTTCAAAATAATCAGGTCTTGTACGGGGCTTCCATATTCCCACCCTGAAAATTTTAACATTTGTTAGCCTGCTGATTTCTTTTGCAGTATTAAGAAGTTGTTCTTCTGACTCAGCACTACATGGTCCGCTGATTATCAACGGTGGTTCGTAAAATTTTAACCAGTTTTTTAGGGGTAATATATTTAATTGCGCTTTCATTTGTGACTAACAAAATTAACTAAAAATTATGGTTCTGTGTTGAATACTGCGGATTTAATAAAGACAAAAAACATCCATACGGACTCCCGTTGGTCGAAAGGCTAAAGTGAAGCGAAGCAAACCCGTATGGGATAAAAGTTTTTTTATTCCCAAATTAAAATGAATATTTTCAACAAAAACATTGATAATACGCATAAAAAATCGTTTTTTTGTAAAATATTTTAAAACCCTGATATAAAAATATGAAAAGGACAAAAATCAATGATTTATTGAAATCGGAAGATTACGGAAAAAAAGTAAATGTGAAAGGCTGGGTACGGACAAAACGCAGCAGTAAAAACATAGCATTCATAACTTTAAATGATGGCTCATGTTTAAATAATATTCAAATAGTTGTTGATTTAAATAATTTTGATGAAAAAGTATTAGATAAAATCAATACCGGGGCTGCTATTTCTGTTGATGGTGAATTGATTGAATCGCAAGGTGCAGAACAAAAGGTTGAGCTAACTGCAAAAACTATTGAAGTTTTAGGTGAAGCCGACCCTGATAAATATCCATTACAACCCAAAAAACACTCTTTGGAGTTTTTGCGTGAAAAAGCACACTTGCGGTTTCGTACTAATACCTTTGGTGCGATTACAAGAGTCAGGCATGCAATGATATTTGCAATTCATAAATTTTTTAACGACAGAGGATTTTATAATATTCACACTCCAATAATCACAGGTTCGGATGCTGAAGGTGCAGGCGAAATGTTCAGGGTATCAATTCTTGATGCTAAAAATCCTCCTCTGACCGAAGACGGAAAAGTTGATTTTAAGAAAGATTTCTTTGGTAAAGAAACAAATCTTACTGTTTCTGGTCAATTGGAAGCCGAACTGGCAGCTCTTGCATTAACTCAGGTTTATACTTTCGGACCTACTTTCAGGGCAGAAAATTCAAACACCTCGCGGCATCTTTCCGAATTCTGGATGATTGAACCTGAAGTAGCTTTCGCAGATATAAACGACGACATGGACTTAGCCGAAGATATGTTAAAATATCTCGTTAAATATGCCCTGGATAACTGCGCTGAAGATCTTGCTTTCCTAAGCAAACGCCTGATTGAGGAAGAAAAAAATAAAAAACAGGAAGAACGTTCAATGGAACTGATTGAAAAATTAAAATTTGTACTGGAAAATGACTTTGAAAGAATAACATATACCGAAGCAATAAATATTCTTATAAATTCAAAACCAAACAAAAAGAAAAAATTTCAATTTCCCATTGATAACTGGGGTATTGACCTGCAGTCGGAACACGAACGGTATTTAGTTGAAAAACATTATAAAAAGCCGGTTATGATAACAGATTATCCAAAAGAGATCAAGGCATTTTATATGAAACAAAATGATGACGGAAAAACAGTAAGAGCTTTGGATGTTCTGTTCCCGCAAATCGGTGAAGTTATTGGCGGCTCGCAAAGAGAAGAAGAATATGATAAATTGTATAAACGAATAAAAGAACTGAATATTCCGGAAAAAACATTATGGTGGTATCTTGAAACGCGGCAATTCGGTACTGTCCCACATAGCGGATTCGGACTTGGTTTTGAACGATTAATGCTGTTTATAACCGGTATGGGTAATATCAGGGATGTTATACCATTCCCGAGATTCCCGCAAAATGCGGAATTCTGATGTGAGCTGGAACTCGTATCAATACATTGAGATGAAAATTATTTAGTATGTTAAATCAAAAATTACAACAGAAGCTCCTTCAAAAATTATCTCCCCAGCAGATTCTTTTAATGAAACTGCTGCAAATACCTACTATTGCCCTTGAACAAAGAATTAAACAGGAAATTGAAGAAAACCCGGCACTTGAAGATACTGATGAACAGGAAGAGGTAGACAACGAAGAATTCAAAGATGAAATCAGTGAGGATGAAAACGAAATATCCGAAGAATACAACGAAAAAGATGATGAGTTTGACCTGAATGATTATATTGATGATGATGATATTCCTTCCTATAAATTAAATGCTAACAATACAAGTCCTGATGAAGACAGAAAAGAAATCCCCTTTGCTTCCGGTATTAGCTTCCATGATATGCTGATTTCACAATTAGGTTTGCGTGTTCTGAACGAAAATGAATATTTAATAGGTTTAAATATCATCGGTAATCTGGATGATGCAGGTTATCTAAGCAGAAATTTAGATGCTATGGTTGATGACCTGGCATTTACCCAAAATATCACAATAAATATTGAAGAAATCCTGAATGTTTTAAAAATTATTCAGGAATTTGATCCTGCCGGTATCGGAGCAAGAAATCTGCAGGAATGCCTCATGTTACAATTACAAAGAAAAGATAATAACGATAAGGCAATTAAGCTCGCATTTCATATCATTGAACGATATTTTAATGAGTTCACAAAAAAACACTATGATAAAATAATTAAAAAGGCCAACATAACTGAAGATGAACTAAAAGCAGCAATAAACGAAATTCTTAAACTTAATCCTAAACCCGGAAATTCACTCAGCGAAACCTCTAAAACAAATCAATACATCTTACCTGACTTTATAATTTATAATAACGACGGAATTTTAGAATTATCCCTGAACACTAAAAACACACCCGAATTACGATTGAACCGCTCTTACCTTAACATGCTTGTAGCATATTCGAAAAATAAAAAAAACAAACAAAAAAAAGATGCTTTTATGTTTGTAAAGCAAAAAATTGATTCTGCCAAGTGGTTTATTGATGCCATAAGACAAAGACAAAATACACTTTACATCACCATGAAAGCTATTATGGATTATCAAGAAGAATACTTTTTAACCGATGACGAAACCAGGTTAAAACCAATGATACTGAAAGATATTGCAGAAATTGTCAACCTTGATATATCAACAGTTTCAAGGGTGGCTAACAGCAAATATGTACAAACTCCCTTTGGAACTTTTTTATTGAAAACTTTCTTTTCAGAATCAATGCAGAAAGAGAATGGCGAAGAAGTTTCAACAAGGGAGATTAAAAAAATATTATCGGATTGTATTAATATTGAAAATAAAAATAAACCTCTAACCGATGAGCTTCTTACCGGCATCCTTAAAGAAAAAGGATATAACATTGCCCGCCGTACTGTTGCCAAATACCGCGAACAACTTAATATCCCGGTAGCTCGTCTTAGAAAGGAATTATAATAATTGAAAACAAATAACGATTATCAGTGATATCCATTCTGTTTTTTAAACCCGATAAATTTAGCTTTAATTCTATGGAAATTAAAGTTTCAAAAATACTTTCCGTTGTTTTTCACCCTTTGCTTATCCCTACTTACACTTTATTGATAATCTTCAACCTTAATGTTTTTTTCTCAATGATAATACCCCAACTTGCAAAGTGGCAGATTTTAGGAATGGTTTTTCTGATAACCTTTCTTTTTCCGCTTTTTATGATGATATTGTTTCAAAGGATAGGAATAATAAAGTCATTATATATG
>JADFUO010000388.1 GCA_015222115.1 Bacteroidota bacterium
AACCAACCTTCTTTTAAATACATAAATATTTAATTATTGGATCAAGTGCAAAATAAAAATTTTTAAATTGTCCCAGTTTGAAAATATTTTTGAAAATATTAAAAATGAAATTAATATTACAATTAATCTCCAGTTTGATAATGGATTTTTTCTTTGCATAACTTAAATACATTAAAAAAAAGGGGAAAGACAAAATTAAGACTCTCCCCTTTTTGTTATTTTATTACTGGTTTTTTAATTCTACAATTATATAATCAGAAATGGCCTCTGATATACCAACAGGCCCTCCACCATTACCTATGTTAATTCCCATAAATCTTAGTGCTCTACCAACATCATAAGCGAGGCCTCCACCTTCAATATTAGTTAATTCATTATGATTAAGTGATTTAATTCCTGTATGTTTCAGTTGTTCCATTTTCATAATAGTTTGTTATTTAAGTTTAAAAAAAGTAAAAAAAGATTTGATTTTTTGGGATTTTAAGTTTTCATAATATACCCAATTATTGGATAGGCACACATTATTCTTTTTGCTCAGGTTCTCCTTTTAAACCAGCTTTGAAATTGTCCCAATCATCAAGTATCTCGGCGCCTGCAGCTATTCCAATCCCTATTGCAATAGCTGCTAAAATTCCAAAATCACCATTAGTTTCTTTCATTTGTTTTGTGTTCATTTCCTGAACTCCAAATTTTTCTAATTCTAAATATTTCATAATTGATATGTGTTTCTTTTACCTACTCTGTTAATTGGGCTTTTCGGTATCCACCCTTGCCGGTTATAAACTTGAGTACACATACAGGTTACTTACCGGACTTATATTTATTTGGCCAAATATTCTTCATGTTAAATTTTTTGGTCGTTGTTTGGGATAAATATAAGTCCGTTCACTCTCATATTTTGAGAGCATGAAAAAAATTTATTTCTTTTGGAAATATTAACCCTCCAAAAGTTCTACTAAGCTCATTATCGTTTATTGGAGTTGCAACAAATCCCATTTGGAATTTTCCATTGTTTTTATATATATAAGAGTTACGGTATTTGCAGAATATTATCGGAGCGCCCATTAGTCGCATATAACCAATGTAGCGATATAATCCGCTTTCGCTTATTTCAAGTCTTTGTGCCAGATCGGCGGGAGTTCCTGTTGCCTTTAGCCGGATTAACCTGTCAATCCGGGAAATTCTCTCAAAATAAGTGTCAATAGCCATAATAGTTTTTGTTTGTATTAATGATTAATTAAGTTCGGTTTTTTCTATCATTGGGAATTGTTGTTGCCAGAGTTTAAAATAATTTCCCCTTTTTGCAAAAAGTTCCTTATGAGTACCCTGCTCCAGCAATTCGCCGTTTTTTAAAAGTATTATTTGATCGGCTCGCATTATAGTGCTGAGTCTGTGAGCAATTACAATAACTGTTTTTTTTCTGGATACTAAGTGTTTGATAGCATTTTGGATATATTGTTCAGAACCTGAATCGAGTGACGAAGTTGCTTCATCTAAGATCAGAATCTCAGGATCTTGATACAATGCTCGGGCAATAGCTATGCGTTGTTTTTCACCGCCTGAAAGAGTATCTCCATTTCCGCCAATGTATGTATAAAACCCATTAGGCAACTTTTCGATAAATTCAATAATATTTAATTCACGGCAAATTGCAAATATTTTATTCATATCGGGTTCATAATCACCAACAGCAATATTGTAAATAACTGTTCCCGAGAAAAGATCTATTTTTTGTGGAACAACAGAAACTAACTTCCGGAGACTATCTTTACAAATATGTATTAAATCCATATCACCAATACGAATACTCCCTCCCTGCAATGGATAAATGCTTTGTAATAATGAAACCAGTGTGGTTTTTCCGGATCCACTTTCTCCAACAATTGCTGTAAGGCTTTCTTTTTTAATTGTCATACTTAAATTTTCAAATACCTCTACACGGGAACCATAGCGGAAATGCACTTCCTGAAAATGTATATCATCGATCATCTCATGCGTTAATTTTACTTTCTTCTGATCTTTTTCTTCTCTTTCCAGATCCATGATTTGAAATAAGCGGTCGGCTGCAATTAATGCATTCTGTATATGCTGGTTGGAAGAAATAAGATAAGAAACAGGACCCAGGAGGTATCCAACCAGGGCATAAAATGACATTAATTCTCCAGGGGTTATTTCCTGTTTTACTACTAACCTGGCTCCAAACCACAAAATAACAATAGTTATCAGGCCTGAAACCAGAATTGATATATTACTTGACAGAATTGAATACTTTGCTGAATTAAATGTTGAGTATAATAATTTGATAAACCGGTTTTCGGTTTTTAAATTGGCATGTGCTTCAATGCCAAACCTTTTAATAGTCCCTATAGCATTCAGGGATTCTACCAACTGGGACTCCAGGTCTGCTGCATTCTCCATAATTTTACGTAAATATTTTTTATTTATCCTATTATAAAAAATGTATAATGTTCCGAATAAAGGAATTATAACCAAGGTTACCAGGGCTAACTGCCAGGAAAAGACAAACATTAATATCAGTGTGAAAAAGACAATCATTATATTTACCAATAGCTCAAGAGAAACTTCATTGATAAAACTTCTGATTTTGACTGCGTCACCAATTCTGGATATTATTTCGCCAACCCTCATTGTATCAAAAAACTGCTGGGGTAATTTTAATAGATGTTTATAATAACCGAGGATAAGTGTAGCATCAATTTTTTGCCCTGTTTTTAGCGCAAACAGACTCTTCATCGAACCAATGAATATCTTCATAAATAATAGAATAATCATGATTACGCTCATTAGATGAAGTAATTTCAAATTGCCGTCAATCAGAACAAAATCAATAATTTTTTGCACATAAATAGCAGTTGATAACCCCAGGATACTATATATAATTGCCCCTGCAAGTGCTTGAGTCATTATGGTCCTGTGTGGTTTTATTAGTTGAAAGAATCTTCTTCCCATGGAAATTTTTTCATTCCCTTTTTGGAATTCATCATTTGGAACAAGTAATATCAGGACACTGCTCCACTCAGTGCGGAATGTGTCATGCGGCTTTTTAATGATTTTTCCCTGACCGGGATCCATTATATATACGTGGGAGCGATCAATCTTATATATAACTACGAAATGTTGAAGTTTTTTATTAATAACCACATGAGCAATAGCAGGCTTGGGAATTTTAAATAAACTTTCAAACGGACCTTTAACACCTTTAGCTGCAAATCCAAGTTTTTCAGCCGCCTCAATCATACCAAGTACGTTAGTTCCTTTCTTATCTGTTGCTGCATATTGCCTTATTCGTGCCACCGGGAAATTTAATCCATAATGCGCACTAACAGAAGCAAGGCAGGCTGCGCCGCAATCTGTAAGGTCATGTTGTTTTATAAGTATCGACTTCTTCATTTTCTTGTAAATTATTTTGTTGCAGGATTTAACCAATTATCCACTTTTTCAAAAAGTAACTGGAACAAAGTCCTTTCTGTAACTACAAATCTTGCTTTAAATGTCATTCCTTTTTTCAGATAACCTTTGAAGCCATTTTTCAGCGATAAATGGTTTTTGTTTAATTTACATTTGATTCGGAAGACCGGTTGATTATTTAGAAGAATAAAATCATTTGAAATTTCATCTATTTCTCCTTTCAACATGCCCCAATGATTATAATTAAAAGCATCTATTTGTATAACCACTTTTTGTTGGTTGTTTATCAAGCCAATATCTTTTGGAATAACATAAACTTCGGCTAATAAACCGGAATCCGGACTTACAATTGCAATAGTTTGTCCTGCCTGCACATTTACTCCGGTCATTATACCTTTGAAGTGTTCTATATATCCGGTAACCGGTGAAGTAATTTTATGCTTTTCAAGTTCTTTGCGCAGTGTTATTTTTTGGTTTTCAAGTTTCTTAAACTCTCTTTTGTAATTTTCTAATTTGGATTGCCAGTTACTAAGTTGATCTGTCGTGAGTGTATTATGAACTTTTTCAAGTAGTGATAATTGATATTTCAGATCATCATATTCTTTTTCAGCAATCAAGCCATCCTCAAACAATGGAGTAATTCTTTCAAGTTCCCTTATTGCCTTTTGCTGTTTGTTCTTATTTTCATTTAGTTTTTCTCTGAATGATTGATATTCTTTGTTATAGATATCTGAAAATGATTTATTGAATTCAAGCTTTGTTAAATGCCCAAGGTCTTGTATATAATCTTTTAGATTTTCTGCCTGGTATTTATTTAGCTGAAGCTTACTCGTTAAATCCTCATTGTCAAAGGATATTAACTCTTGCCCTTCAAAAACAAATTCACCTTCTCTGATCCCAACCCAATCAACAATACCTGAACAAAGAGTTTTTATTTCAGTTTTTTCAATTTCAGGACGAATAATACCAGAAGCATGTATTGTTACATTAACCTTAACAAAAAACATGGCGAGAAAGCACCCGATTATTATCAGAAGAATAGTTATATATATAACCTGGCTTTTAACAGAATTTTTAACCCAAAATGTCTCAAAAAGGTTCTCTTCATTATGAAGAGGGATAAGTTCTTTTTGCATATTATTGAATATTAGATCTAATTGTTAGCTTATTACAGCAATGTTTTTCCCTGTTGATAATTATCCCACATTAGTTTCCTTGACTCTTAATTCTTAACTGCTTAAAAATGTCACCGCTATTTCAGGCAGTTTTATAAACAAAATATTAACAATGAAGTTATATTGCTAATTTATAGCGTGTTGGGAGTAGTAATATAGTGCAGTAAAAATGTGAAATTTATGCAGAAAGTTGTGATATATGGAAACTTTTTATTGTGAAGAAGAGCAGAGAGCAAAGAGCGAAGAGGCGAAAAGAAGAAGAAGAGAGGGGGCGAATAGGGGAAAGTAAGAAGTATGTAGTAAATAGTAGGTAGTAGGATGTCACGTCCTGAAAAAATATATATATGAAAACTAGAATGAGAAGAGAGAGATGAGTTGTGAGTGAAACTTCGC
>JADFUO010000389.1 GCA_015222115.1 Bacteroidota bacterium
GGATATCCCGTTCTGAAGTTTTCGAATTATATCTTATAATGTCCCGAGCACCACTTATTGAATCCGAAGATTCAAGTGTAGTGTAATAATCTCCTTCCCCGAGCCATTTATACGGCCCGAACCGTTCCATCCT
Source organism: Bacteroidota bacterium (assembly GCA_015222115.1). Classification (GTDB taxonomy): domain Bacteria; phylum Bacteroidota; class Bacteroidia; order Bacteroidales; family JADFUO01; genus JADFUO01. The sequence continues at coordinate 134 of JADFUO010000389.1, forward strand.
GAATTCACCCGATTGAAAGATCCTGTCAATGGTAAGTTTCGTAGAATCAATGGTTTCCTGAGATCTGATAAATGATAAAACACAAAGATTCAGGATCAACAACAGAAAAGCATTCTTTAATACAGCTGATTTTTTCATATACATATGATTTATTGGTTTGTTTTTTTACAAATATCTGAAAAAATGGTGATAATTGGCAAATTCGTATCCAGACAATAGTCGGTGTACGAATTATAACTCTTTAAATTTCCTTTAAAATTTCATTGTACTTTTGAAGATATGAAAATTTTAATCATTGAAGATGAATTGGATTTACTTCAGGAAATTAAGGAATTCCTGGAAAAAGAAGGTTTTATTTGCGAAATAGCTCAGGACTATCCTGGTGCCGAAGAAAAAATAGGGATATATCATTATGATATTGTAATTGTTGATATTACCCTCCCCGGGGGAAGCGGGTTGCAATTGATTGAAAAAGTTAAGCAAATCCACCCCGATACAGGCATCCTGATTGTATCTGCAAAAAACTCACTCGATGATAAGTTAACAGGACTGGATATCGGGGCAGATGATTATATAACAAAACCATTTCACCTTGCCGAACTTAATTCAAGGATTAAATCTGTTTTACGCAGAAGAAAATTTGAAGGCACCCAGGGAATAACTTTTAACGAAATTGTAATTCACACGGAAGATGGTTCGGTTAAGGTTAAAAACACAAAACTGATTTTAACAAAGAAAGAATATGAACTACTCATTTTCTTTATAGCCAATAAAAACCGTTTATTAACAAAAGAATCTATTGCCGAACACCTTTGGGGTGATAATATTGATTTGGCCGATAATTTTGATTTTATATACACCCACATAAACAACCTTTGTAAAAAAATTTCCAGGTGTGGTGGCAACGACTATATTCAAACTTTTTATGGTATGGGTTATAAGTTTACTGACATATGAAACTGCTAAACAAAATAAATATCCGATATCTTCTGTTCTCTGTAATTTTATTAATTCTACTGGGTATAGCTATCAATTTTGTATTATTTTACACTATATCTGAAGAGTTGGATGAGAAACTATTGCATATTCAAAAAAGAGTTACTGCTCAAATAATAAACGAAAATTTTATTCCTGTTATTAAGCCATATATCGAAGTTGTTGAAGTAGCAGACAAACATGAGCAAACTTTTTTTTCTGACACCATAATTGAAAATTTACATGAGAAAGAAAGGGAAGGGTTCAGGCAACTTACATCAATTAAAAAAATTAATGGAAAAACATTCAAAATCATAGTCAGGGAGTCGAAGTTGGAATCGGATGAATTATTTAAAAGTATTGCTTTGATAATTTTTTTGGCTCTTATTGTTTTAGTATTTATTTTATTTATTGTAAACAGCCGGATTGCAAAATCGGTTTGGTTGCCTTTTTATAATAACCTTAAGCTTGTTAAAAATTTTTCGCTGAACGATTTATCCCCTTTACGCCTTAAACCCACAAATATTAAAGAATTTAACGAACTCAATAATGTAATTTATTCACTTACTGAAAAAGTTATTTCGGATTATAAAAGTGTTAAACAATTTTCTGAAAATGCTTCACACGAAATTCAGACCCCGCTAACGATCATCATGGCAAAACTGGAATCGCTTATTAACGGCAATGATTTAAATACAGAACAATTAGAGAAAGTGAAATTAATCTATTCTTCTGTTCACCGCTTATCAAAATTGAACAAAAGCCTTTTATTATTAACTAAAATAGAGAACAGGCAATTCAGTGATGTTGAAAAAATCAGTATCAGTAATGTAGTTAAAGAAAAATTATCTGAATTTAAGGAATTAATAAGCCTTAAAAACCTGCAACTTGAAACAAACCTGAATGAAGACATTTCAAA
>JADFUO010000390.1 GCA_015222115.1 Bacteroidota bacterium
AAAAGTGAAGCGAAGCAAGCGACACGAAGTCCATACGGATTCACTTCGTTTCATTAGCCCGCATGGGCCCGTATGGGATAAAAATACAGAAATTGTTTTTCATTAATAAAAATAAAATAACGTGAGTCAAAAAATTAGAATAAAGTTAAAATCATACGATCATAATTTGGTAGATAAATCTGCCGAAAAAATCGTAAAAACTGTAAAATCAACGGGTGCGGTTGTTAACGGACCAATACCATTACCAACTAATAAAAAAATATATACAGTTTTAAGAGCGACTTTTGTTAATAAAAAATCAAGAGAGCAATTTCAACTATGTTCTTATAAAAGACTTTTAGATATTTACAGTACAACTACTAAAACAATTGATGCATTAATGAAACTGGAATTACCCAGTGGAGTAGAAGTAGAGATTAAAGTTTAGTTATATATATAAAATTATATATAAAATGTCAGGATTAATTGGAAAAAAAATAGGAATGACCAGCATTTTCAGCGAAGATGGTAAAAATTTGCCATGTACCGTTATTGAAGCTGGGCCATGTGTTGTAACACAGGTGCGAACAAAAGCCAATGATGGATATGATGCGATTCAGTTAGCTTATAAAGATAAAAGCGAAAAACATGTTTCAAAAGCATTAAAAGGACATTTTGCCAAAGCAGGAGTTTCGCCAAAAAAAATTGTTAGGGAATTCACCAGATTTGAAGCAGGTCACCAAAAGAAATTTGGTGATGTTTTAACTGTGGATATATTTGTTGAGGGTGAATTTATTGATGTTGTCGGAACTTCAAAAGGAAAAGGCTTCCAGGGAGTTGTGAAACGGTATAATTTCAAAGGTGTGGGTGATGCCACGCACGGTCAGCATAACAGATTGAGAGCGCCGGGTTCGATAGGAGCATCATCTTATCCTTCACGGGTTTTTAAGGGTATGCGAATGGCCGGCAGAACCGGCGGTAATCGTGTAAAAATGATAAACCTGAAGGTATTGAAAATTATTCCTGAGAAAAATTTGATAATTGTTAAGGGTGCAGTGCCCGGTCCAAAAAATTCATATTTAATTATTGAAAGATGGAGTTAGCAGTATATAAAATTACCGGAGACAAAACTACGAAAAAAGTAGAATTAAGCGATTCGATTTTTGCTATTGAACCGAATGATAATGCCATTTATATGGATGTAAAACAATTTATGGCAAATAACAGACAAGGTACGCATAGTACAAAAGAAAGAAATGCTGTAGCCGGAAGCAGAAGAAAAATCAAAAGGCAAAAAGGAACGGGAACTGCCCGTGCCGGTGATATTAAGTCACCAATATTCAGAGGAGGAGGCAGGGCTTTTGGTCCTCATCCGAGAGATTACAACTTTAAGCTTAATAAAAAACTAAAAAAAATAGCCCGTAAATCTGCTTTAACTTATAAAGCAAAAGATAATAATATTTTCATTCTTGAAGATTTTGATTTTGATTCACCTAAAACTAAAAATTATATTGAGTTTTTAAATAACTTTAATCTTGCAGACTCAAAAACATTATTAATTCTTACGGAAACAAAAGAAAACATATACTTATCATCACGGAACATAAAAAAAACTAAAATTACAAAAGCATCAAGTATAAATACTTATGACATATTAAATGCAAACAGCCTATTGATTCCTGAAAGTTCTTTAAAAGAAATTGAGGAATTATTCGCATAATAATATAAATAATAAATTTTAAAACAATGGGTATTATAATAAAGCCGGTGATAACAGAAAAAATGACAAGTTTGGGCGAGAAATTAAACAGATATGGTTTTATTGTTCAAAAAACCGCAAATAAACTTCAAATCAAAGAAGCAGTAGAAGAAACTTACGGAGTTGAAGTTGAATCTGTGAACACAATGAATTATTCAGGCAAAACCAAATCGCGTTTTACAAAAGCCGGACTTATTACCGGAAAATCCAGATCATATAAAAAAGCTATAGTTACATTAGCTGAAGGTGAAACAATTGATTTTTACAGCAATATTTAAATAGATGGCTTTAAAGAAATACAAACCGACAACACCCAGTCAACGCTTTAAAATAATAAGCGCATTTGACGATATTACAACTACGAAACCGGAGAAATCATTATTAGCTCCGAAGAAAAAATCAGGTGGAAGGAATAGTGAAGGAAAAATGACCATGAGATACATGGGTGGTGGTCATAAACAAAAGTACAGGATAGTTGATTTTAAAAGAGAGAAAGAAGGTGTTCCTGCGATAGTAAAAACAATTGAATATGATCCGAACAGAACATCGCGGATAGCATTAGTGTTTTATGCTGATGGGGAAAAAAGATATATCATTGCTCCTCACGGATTAGAAGTTGGACAGCAGATAGTATCAGGTAAAGGAATTTCTCCTGATATTGGAAACACAATGTATTTAAGCGAAATCCCGTTCGGAACGATTATTCATAATATTGAACTCAAACCCGGAGGAGGGGCTAAGATAGCAAGAAGTGCAGGATCACACGCACAATTGATGTCAAGGGATGGAAAATTTGCAATTATAAAACTGCCTTCAGGCGAAACAAGAATGGTTCTTCAAACTTGTAAAGCTACTGTTGGTATGGTGTCAAATTTAGACCATAGTCTTGAGCGCTCTGGGAAAGCCGGAAGAAGCAGATGGCTTGGAAGACGACCGAGAACAAGAGGTGTGGCAATGAACCCTGTTGATCATCCAATGGGTGGTGGCGAAGGCAAAGCATCTGGCGGTCACCCGCGTTCAAGAAAAGGAATACCCGCTAAAGGATTTAAAACAAGATCAAAGAAAAAGTATTCAGATAAATATATTATTGAAAAAAGAAAGAAATAATTTAAATTAAAATTTGTTAATATGAGTCGTTCTCTAAAAAAAGGCCCTTTTATAAATTATAAACTTGAGAAAAAAGTTCTTGAAATCGGTGGAAGTAAAAAGAAAACCGTTATTAAAACATGGTCAAGAGCATCAATGATTTCTCCTGATTTTGTTGGACAAACTATCGCCGTTCATAATGGAAACAAATTTATACCTGTTTATATAACCGAGAATATGGTTGGTCATAAATTAGGCGAGTTTGCTCCTACAAGGATATTCAGAGGTCATGCAGGGAGAAAAAAGGATAAAGGTAGAAAATAATTTTAATTTTTAAAATTTTAAGAAATGGGAGCAAGAAAACATATAAGAGCAGAACAATTAAATGAAGCAAAGAAAAATAATTACTTTGCCAGACTGAATAATTGTCCTACTTCACCCAGAAAAATGAGATTAGTTGCTGATTTGATCAGAGGGATGAATGTTGAAGCAGCATTACATATATTAAAAAAATTGTCTAAAGAATCTTCAAACAGGTTGCACAAACTTCTGATTTCGGCAATAGCAAACTGGCAGACTAAAAACGAGGGTGTTAGAATTGAGGATAGCAACTTATATATTAAGGAAATATCTGTTGACAGTGCAAGGCAGTTGAAAAGGATCAGGCCTGCACCCCAGGGACGTGCCCACAGAATTAGAAAACGTTCTAATCACGTTACTATAATTCTTGATAGCAGAACCAGGGTAATTAATGAAGAAAATAATTTAAAAGAAATAAAAAAATAATTAATAATAACTTAATGGGACAAAAAACAAATCCAATAGGCTTAAGATTGGGAATCATAAAAGGATGGGATTCTAATTGGTACGGCGGTAAAAATTTTGCACCTAAACTTATTGAAGACGATAAAATAAGAAAATACCTCCATGCCCGTTTGGCAAAGGCAGGTATTTCAAAAATTATCATTGAACGTACACTTAAACTTGTTACTGTTAACATTTTTACTGCTCGTCCCGGAATAATAATCGGAAAAGGCGGACAGGAAGTTGATAGATTAAAAGAGGAGTTGAAAAAGGTAACAAAAAAAGAAATTCAAATAAATATTTCTGAGATTAAGCGACCTGAATTAGATGCAGTAATTGTTGCAAATACTATTGCAAGACAAATTGAAGGAAGAATTTCATACCGCAGGGCAATAAAAACTGCCATAGCTTCAACAATGAGAATAGGAGCAGAAGGAATCAAGGTTTTGATTTCGGGCAGGTTAGGAGGAGCAGAAATGGCACGTAGCGAAATGTATAAAGAAGGAAGAACACCACTTCATACTTTAAGAGCTGACATTGATTATACCCTTACTGAAGCTCATACGACTTATGGAAGGATTGGAATAAAAGTGTGGATTTGTAAAGGCGAAATATACGGAAAACCCGAATTGGTACCAACTATTGGTATCGGCTCAAAATCAAAACAAGCAGGGCCAAGGGGCAAAGCACCTCGTAAAAGAAGATAAAAAAACATTAATATTTTAAAATAGTAATAATGTTACAGCCAAAGAAAACAAAATACAGAAAAATGCAAAAAGGCAAAATGAAGGGTAATTCTCAAAGAGGGAATCAACTTGCATTTGGGTCGTTTGGCATTAAAGCATTAGAAGAAACATGGATAACCGGAAGGCAAATTGAAGCAGCACGTCAGGCGGTTACACGTTATATGAAACGTGAAGGACAGATATGGATAAGAATATTTCCTGACAAACCTATCACTAAAAAACCTGCTGAGGTTCGTATGGGTAAAGGTAAGGGTGCTCCCGAATATTTTGTCGCAAGGGTTACTCCCGGAAGAATTTTGTTTGAAGCCGAAGGCGTTCCTCTTAAAATAGCTAAAGAAGCATTAAGATTAGCTGCACAAAAGCTTCCAATAACTACAAAATTTGTCATCAGAAGAGATTATGTTGAATATTCAAAATAATTAAAATGGAACAAGAAGTAATTATAGAAATGAGTTCTGTTGAACTCGTGGAAAGGTTAGAAGAAGAAAGAACACAACTAACTAAACTCAAACTTAACCATGCAGTTTCTCCGTTGGAAAATCCGAATAAAATTAAAATATTCAGGAGAATGATTGCAAGAATTGAAACAGAATTAAAAAAACGTAGTATTGAGGAAAATCAAACTGAAAAAGTTCAGTAATAAAATAATTTATTAAGAACATGGAAAGAAATTTAAGAAAAGAAAGAATAGGAATAGTTGTGAGCAACAAGATGAACAAATCAATTGTTGTTGAGATAGGTAGAAAAGTTAAGCACCCTATATACGGTAAGTTTGTGAAAAAAACATCAAGGTTCACGGCTCATGACGAAAAAGATGACTGTAATATTGGCGATACGGTTCGTATTATGGAAACCAGACCATTAAGTAAAAATAAATGCTGGAGATTAGTTGAAATAATTGAAAGAGCTAAATAATTATGATACAACAAGAATCAAGATTAGAAGTAGCTGACAACAGCGGAGCAAAAGAAGTTTTGTGCATCAGAGTTCTTGGCGGAACAAAAAAAAGATATGCATCAATCGGAGACCAGATTATTGTTACGGTTAAAAATGCTATGCCTTCCGGAAATATAAAAAAAGGCACAGTATCAAAAGCTGTTGTTGTTAGAACAAAAAAAGAAATAAGAAGAAGCGATGGTTCATACATTCGTTTTGATGATAATGCAGTTGTTATCTTAAATAATGCCGGCGAAATGATAGGTACCCGTATTTTTGGTCCCGTTGCCCGTGAATTAAGAGATAAACAATTTATGAAAATAGTTTCATTGGCACCTGAAGTGCTTTAATTATAATATTTATACAAATCATGCGAACAAAGTTACATATAAAAAAAGGTGACACTGTGATGGTTATTGCCGGAAATTCCAAGGGACAGCAAGGCAGAGTGCTTAAAATTAATGCTTCTGATAATAAAGCAATTGTTGAAGGAATCAATATGATTTCAAAACATACAAAACCAAATGCCGATAATCCTAAGGGTGGTATCATTAAACGTGAATCGCCTATTCATCTTTCAAACCTGATGGTGATTGATTCATCAGGAAAACCAACAAGAATTGGAAGAAAATTGGATGAAAAACAAAACAAGTCGATTCGTTATTCTAAAAAAACAGCGGAGGTAGTAAAGTAATGAGCTATTCACCAAGATTAAAAGATAAATATTACGAAGAAATAATACCTGCTTTAGTTAAGCAGTTCGGTTATAAATGCAAAATGCAGGTTCCCAAGCTTAAAAAGATTTCTTTAAACCAGGGCTTAGGTGCTGCAATAACCGACAAAAAACTGATTGATAGCGGAGTAGAAGAAATGACACTTATATCAGGACAGAAAGCTGTTCCAACACGGTCAAAAAGAGACGTTTCTAACTTTAAATTAAGAAAAGGTATGCCAATTGGTGTCAGACTTACTCTACGCGGTGAAAAAATGTATGAATTTTTAGACAGATTGATAGCTGTTTCAATCCCGCGTATCAGGGATTTCAGGGGAATTAATGATAAAGGTTTTGATGGAAAAGGCAATTATACCTTGGGTATTACCGAACAAATCATTTTTCCTGAAATTAATATTGATAAGGTTAGCAGGATTAATGGCATGGATATTACTTTTGTAACTTCTGCCGATACTGATAGAGAAGCAATGGCATTATTAAAAGAATTTGGATTACCATTTAAAAATCAAAAAAAATAATATTCTATGGCTAAAGAGTCAATAAAAGCGAGAGAAATTAAAAGGCAAAAACTCGTTAAAAAATATGCTGACAAACGAGCTGCATTAAAAGCAGCTGGCGATTATGTTGGTTTACAGAAATTACCAAGAAATGCATCACCTGTTAGATTGCACAACAGATGTAAATTAACAGGACGTCCAAAAGGGTATATGCGTCAGTTTGGAATTTCCCGTATAAATTTCAGAGAAATGGCTTTAAGAGGTTTAATACCTGGTATAAGAAAAGCCAGTTGGTAAATAATTAATAATAATTTAAAATAAATAAATAAAATAGAATGCTTACTGATC
>JADFUO010000047.1 GCA_015222115.1 Bacteroidota bacterium
ATAAACAAAGGTTTTGATTATGCTTTGTATCAAGATGGGGAAAACGAGTTAATTAAATCAGGGTATTTTCTGAAATTATAATTTAATAATTTTATTAGATTTGTAAAAAATAAAGAATAACAGAAAAATAAATTTTGTTAACTTTATAATAAAATGTATCTAAAAAGTAATTAATTATTGATATGGAAAGTTTAAAAACTATTGTTGAACAGTTATCTAAAATTTTGGAAGCCATTGGGGTTGTCATAATTGTTTTGGGTATATTATTTTTTCTTATAAAATTTTTAATCAGTCTTCTGAAAGAAAAGTCAGATAACTTCAAATCATTAAAAATGGGTCTTGGAAAATCTATTCTTATAGGATTAGAAGTTTTGATAGCCGCTGATATTATCCATACTGTAATTATAGATCCTACGCTAAATCAAGTGTTTGCATTAGGAATAATTGTATTAATAAGAACTTTCCTAAGCTTATCTCTACAAGTTGAATTGGACGGCAGATTTCCTTGGCAGAAAAAAAATTAAAATGAAATATTTAAGTCCTTTTTTATTAGTAATTGTAATTTTATTTACTGCTTGTTCAGTTGACAAAAAAAACATAAATTATGTTGATCCCTTTATCGGAACAGGTGGACATGGACACACTTATCCCGGAGCCACTTTGCCCTTTGGAATGGTGCAATTAAGTCCTGATACACGAATCAACAGTTGGGACGGTTGCTCGGGTTACCATTATTCCGATAAAACCATTCTCGGGTTTAGTCATACACATTTAAGTGGAACAGGAGTCGGAGATTATGGCGACATTCGTTTTATGCCTACAGTCGGCAAACTACAATTAAATCCCGGAACCGCTGATGATCCCGACTCAGGATACCGTTCACGGTTTAGTCATAAAACAGAAAAAGCATCTCCCGGGTATTATACCGTTATTCTTAAAGATTATGATATTGATGTTGAATTAACAGTTTCGGAACGCATAGGTTTTCAAAAATATATTTTTCCCGAAACTGATAATGCTCATATTATTATCGATTTAACTGAAAGCATAACATCTGATAAAATTTTATTTCTTGAATTGGAATTTCTAAGCAACACCGAAATTACCGGAGTTCGCCGCACAGATGGCTGGGCTGATGACCAGTGTATTTATTTCTATGCTGTTTTTTCAAAACCGTTTGATTCGTTTGGAGTAGTGAAAAATGGCAAAAGTTCAAAAGTTTATCAAAAAGTTTATGGTGAAGATATTAAAGCTTTTGTAAATTATAAAACATCAGAAAATGAAGAAATCCTTATAAAAGTCGGTATTTCGGCTGTAAGTATTGAGGGAGCAAAAAACAATTTTAAAAAAGAAATACAGGGATGGGATTTTAAAAAAACTAAAAATAAAGCTCGTAAAATATGGGAAAAAGCTTTAAACAAAATTAAAGTTAAAGGTGGCACAATCAAACAAAAAACAATTTTTTATACTGCTCTTTACCACTCTTTGCTTGCACCTAATTTATTTTCGGATATTGATGGAAAATACAGGGGACATGACAAAAAAACTTATATAGCAAAAGATTTTGACATGTATACAGTGTTTTCTTTATGGGATACATTCCGAGCCGAACATCCGTTATTTACCATCATTGAAAATAAACGTACAACCGACTTTATCAAATCAATGCTTGATATTTATAAACGCGGCGGATTATTACCGGTTTGGGAACTGGCAGGTAATGAAACAGGCTGTATGATCGGCTATCATTCCGTCCCTGTAATTGTTGACGCATATATGAAAGGCATCCGTGATTTTGATATTAAACTGGCTTTTAACGCCATGAAAAAAAGTGCTGAGCAAAACCATCTTGGTCTTGAGTTTTATAAAAAATCAGGATATATTCCTGCAGACAAGGAAGGAGAATCAGTATCAAAAACTCTTGAATATGCTTATGATGACTGGTGTATCGCACAAATGGCAAAAAAATTAGGAAAAGATAAAGATTACCGGAAATATATTACACGTGCTCAGTATTATAAAAATTTATTTGATGACTCAACCGGGTTTTTTCGTGGGAAAAGAAATGAAACTTTTGTTACACCATTTGACCCTGCTGAAGTCAACTTTATGCTAACTGAAGCAAATACATGGCAATACAACTTTTTTATCCCACAGGATATTCAGGGAATGATTGATTTACTTGGCGGTAATGAACAATTTGTAAAAAAGTTGGATGAAATGTTTTATACTGAAACCAAGCTTTCAGGAAGGCACCAATCGGATATTACCGGATTGATCGGTCAATATGCACATGGAAACGAGCCAAGTCATCATATAGCTTATTTATATGATTATGCCGGTCAGCCATGGAAAACACAAAAACTCGTCAGGAAAATTATGGATGATTTATACTCTGATAAACCTGATGGACTTTGCGGAAATGAAGACTGCGGACAAATGTCTGCCTGGTATGTTTTGAGTGCAATGGGTTTTTACCCGGTAACACCCGGCGATAACATCTATGCAATCGGCAGTCCGATTTTTGAAAAAGTAACAATTAATTTAGAGAATGGAAATAAATTTATAATTAAAGCAAATAATGTTTCAGATGATAACTTTTATATTCAGTCTGCAAATTTTAATGGTAAGCCTTATAACAAGTCATACTTGAAACATTCGGATATAATAAAGGGCGGTGAACTTATTTTTGAGATGGGACATGAACCGAATAAAAACTGGGGCACAGGAAAAGAAAATGTGCCTGTTTCAGAGATCAAAGACTTTTTAATAACTCCTGTTCCTTATTTTATCGCTGATTCAAAAACATTCACAAAATCTACCGAAGTCAAATTAAATTGTATTCTTAAAGATGCAAAAATTTATTATACTCTTGACGGAAGCAAACCGGATATAAATTCCAAAGAATATACAAAGCCGTTAAAACTTAATAAAACAACAACTATTAAAACTTTTGCATATGTTAACGGATTGCTTCCAAGTAAAAAAGTTACTGCTGAATTCATAAAAATTCCCGAAGGGAGAAGTATCAAAATTAACAATCCATACAGCCCGCAATACACAGGTGGCGGTGATATTGCTTTGATTGACTTTATAAGAGGAAGTAATAATTTTCGCACAGGCGATTGGCAGGGTTATGAAGGCATTGACCTTGATGTAATAGTAAATCTTGGTAAAATACAAAGGATAAATCAAATTTCAACCGGATTTTTACAGAACCAAAATTCATGGATTTTTATGCCCACTCATGTTGATTATAAAATTTCAACAGATGGGAAAAATTTTAAAGCTGTTGGCTCAGTTTTTAATGACATACAAGAAAATTATAATGAACCAGTTATTAAGGATTTTACATTAAAAAACATCAATAAAAAAACAAGGTATATCCGTGTTCTTGCAAAAAATATTGGTGTTTGCCCCGACTGGCACAAAGGAGCAGGAGGAAAAGCCTGGATATTTGCGGATGAGATTGTGGTGAAGTAGGATTTATTGTAAATTAGTAGAATACCAAATGACATTATATAAAAACAAATATCGTGTTGAATCTGCCCGCTTACAAAATTGGGATTATGGATGATAAATTTTACAAATAAAATTAAAACACAATATTTATTAAAAACAATCTCATGAAGTTCATAGGTGATTTTCACATCCATTCGCATTTTTCTATTGCTACAAGCAAAGAGTTGAAGCCTGAATTTTTGGAGTATTGGGCAAAAATTAAGGGGATTAAAATTGTCGGGACAGGTGATTTTACGCATCCCGGCTGGACGGAAGAACTGAAGAAAAAATTAGAACCCGCTGAACCGGGACTTTTTAAAGTAAAAAATGAGTTCAGGAAAAAATTTGATTTTGCTGCTGAAAATGATGTAAGGTTTGTCCTGACAAGCGAAATAAGCAACATCTATAAAAAGAACGGAAAGGTCAGGAAAATCCATAATGTAATTTTTGCTCCCAATTTTGAAGTGGTTGATAAAATTCAGCAAAAGCTTTCAGTACTTGGATTTAATATAACTTCCGACGGCAGACCGATTTTAGGGCTGGATTCAAAGGATTTGCTGGAATTATGTTTGGATTGCTCTGAGGAGATATTTTTTGTTCCTGCCCACATCTGGACTCCATGGTTCTCTGTTTTAGGTTCAAAATCAGGTTTTGATTATATTGAAGAATGTTTTGAAGACCTTTCGCACCACATTTCCGCCGTTGAGATGGGTCTTTCGACCGACCCGCCAATGAACTGGATGTGCAGCTTTCTGGATAAATTTACATTGACTGCAAATTCCGATGCTCACTCGCCTGAAAAGCTTGGAAGAAACGCCAACCTTTTTGATACGGAAATTTCGTATTTTTCAATTATTAATGCAATGAAAACCGGTGACCCGAAGCAGTTTCTGGGTACTATTAACTTTTTCCCGCAAGAAGGAAAATATCATTTTGACGGTCATAGGAAATGCAGTATTTGCTGGAACCCGCTGGAAACAATTATTCATGATGAGATTTGTCCGGTCTGTAACAAAAAAATCACTGTCGGAGTGATGAACCGGATAGCCCAGTTAGCCGACAGGGATAATGTGCTGGAACGAAAAAATCGACATCCGTTTTATTCATTAATCCCGTTAAAAGAATTATTGTCGGAAATAGAAGGTGTAGGTCCCAATTCAAAAAAAATTAACCAGGCTTATTTGAATTTGATATCAAGAGCAGGGTCGGAACTTAATATTTTAATGGAAATGGATGTTGAAGATATTAAAATTTGTGGTGGAGAAAAACTGGCTGAATCTATAAGAAGAATGCGAAACAGAGAGGTTTATATAAAAGAAGGTTTTGACGGAGAATTCGGAAAAATTACTGTTTTCAGAGGTGGAGAAAGTAAAATTTTTACAACACAAGAACTACTTTTTGAAGACACAAAAGAAACTTATAAAAATCAACCCAGACCTCTTGTCAGCTTTGATCTGGCTGCATTCAGGAAATTAAAAAACAGTAAACCCGAAAAAAATGAATCTCAACAACAAATATTAGTACCTGACCTTTTTATACAACCGGACATAATATTTGAAAATCTTAATCCCGAACAACATAAAGCCGTTGAACATTTTAAAGGTCCGGCATTGATACTCGCAGGTCCGGGAACAGGAAAAACACGTGTGCTGACCACAAGAATTGCAAACCTCATTCTAAATAAGGGTGTTAATCCTGAAAATATTCTGGCAGTAACTTTTACTAACAAAGCTGCCGGTGAGATGAAGGAACGCCTTACGGATTTTTTTGAAGATAAATCTGTGATTAAAAAAATACAGGTCTCTACATTTCATGC
>JADFUO010000391.1 GCA_015222115.1 Bacteroidota bacterium
CATTTGCTGCTACTGATGCTGGCGTCACAGTAACTGAAGCAACAGTCGGGTTACTATTCTTATCTTCTTCATCTTTTTTACAAGATGATAATACCGTAATTATTGAGAGAATAAAAACTCCCAAAAACATAAAAATTGATTTTTTTTTCATAACTATTAATTTTAATGATTAATATTAAAAACAAATATAATATCACAAAAAGAAAAAAATACAGTAAATACATAAGTGGTAAGAACTAATTTAGATCAGGTAGTTTCAGTGCTAAATTCGGTGTGAGCGTTTATATCGCTCTAAATAAAATAAAGTAACTAATCAAGTTTATTAATCAATTCCTGTTTCCTGGCTTTGAGGATAGATTTTGAATATGGTCCCTTCGGTTGTAAGGGATAAAGAGTATAATGGTATAGGGGTATGGTGTCCAGTATTTCCCTTATTTCCCCTATTCCCCTACTTCCCTGTTTAATATCCATTTAGCAATTTAACCATTTAGCAATTTGAATAATATGATTGATTTTACATCCAATGATAGTATTTTGTAAAATTTAGCAGTTTTAGTAAGATGTGATATTACATCATATTAATCAATTTCAGAAAACTATCTTTTTTTCTCCTTGATAAGGGAAGTATTGATTTATCCTTCATCTTTACGGAGCCGCCTTCGGTTTTATCATAATAGTCAATGTACTTCAGGTTGATCAAGTGAGATTGGTGTATCCTGAAAAAGCCAAGTCCATCAAGCATAACATCATAATCTTTAAGGTTTTTTGAAACAAGAACATTTTTCCCGTCTACCATAAAAAATTTTGTATATCCCATATCCGATTCACACCTGATAATATCACGGGTGTTGATAAGATATATTTTTTCGGCTGTTTTCAAAACAAGCTTTTTGCTGTCGGGATTAATATTGTCAAGGTTAGCGAAAAGAGCATTAAGCTTAAGGTTGATATTTTCCTGCTCAACAATTTGCTGTGCTTTGTTTATTGCCTCAAGAAGTTTTTTGGGGTCAGCAGGTTTCAGGATATAATCAATAGCAGAAAAATCAAAGGCTCTGACTGCAAACTCTTCGTATGCCGTAATGAAAATTATTTTAAAATAGATGTAATCCATCGCTTTTAACAGGTCGAATCCAGTTCCGTCAGGCATATC
Organism: Bacteroidota bacterium; assembly: GCA_015222115.1. GTDB lineage: Bacteria > Bacteroidota > Bacteroidia > Bacteroidales > JADFUO01 > JADFUO01. Next base: position 1,151 of record JADFUO010000391.1, read on the forward strand.
AATGTCAAGCAATATCAGGTCCGGTTTATGCTTCCTTATCGCCTCAATCCCTGTTTTTACTCCGTCTGCTTCAGCCACAACTTTAAGATTATGCTGGCTGAATTTTATTATATCAGCAATGCTTTTACGCGCTCTTGCTTCGTCGTCTATTATAATTATTTTCATAATAAAAGTTTTAAATGAGGAATAATAAATTTTATTCTTGTGCCTTTTACTTTTCCACCCTCTCCAATTATATCTTCAATATGAATCGAATAGGATTTCTTTTTCTTCCCTTTATTTAAAATGCCTATCCTTTCCTTTGTTATTATCATTGCCAGAGATTTATGCTCTTGAGCTTTTTTATCTTTCATTTTCCTGGAGGCTTCTATCCCAATTCCATTATCTTCTATTATCATAAAAATTGATTCATCTATTAATGAAAATTTTATGGAAATAAAGCCCTTGCCTTCTATATGCTTAATTCCATGTTCAACGGAATTTTCAATAAAAGGTTGTGCCAACATTGGTGGAATTTTAAGCATTTCAATGTCAATTTCAGGATCAACATCTATTTCATAATCAAACTTATTATTGTATCGAAGCTGTTGTATTTCCAGATAGTTTTCCAATGTTTTGATTTCCTTTTCAAGTGAGATGAATTCTTCCCTTGAATTATATAAAATTGCCCTTATCAATTCTGAAAATTTTGATAAATAAGACCCTGCTTCAATGGGATTATTCTCAAAAATAAAGCTTTGAATAGAAGTTAAAGAATTAAATATAAAGTGCGGATTCATTTGCGAGCGTAAAAGCTTTTGTTCCAACAACAGTAACTTGTTCTTTTCTTTGATCTTCTTTTCCCTGTATTTGATATAAGCCACTATTATCAACACGAATAATAATCCTTCCAAAAAATAAAACCATAAGGTTTTCCAGAATGGGGGTTTAATGATAAGCTCTATAGCTGCTCCGGTTTTATTCCATGTTCCATCATTGTTGGCTGCTCTAACCCTGAAAATATATTCTCCGGGAGGCACATTAGTGTATTTTGCTTTTCTGTCGTTTGCATCTGTAAAAACCCATTCTTTATCAAAATTCTCTAATTTATATGCGTATTTGTTTTTTGAAGGGAAAGAAAAATCAAGAGCGGCAAATTCAAAGGAAAAATAATTTTGGTTATGCTTTAATTTAACTGTTTTGGTTTGAGGAAATTCATAATTAGTTTTTTTATCAAATATCATGAATTTTGAAATTGAAACATTAGGTATGTTTTGGTTTTTACAGATTTTTTCGGGGTTAAATATATTCATACCGTTTTTTCCGCCAAATATAAGATAGTTGTTTTTAAGTTTGCAGCAAGCTACTGTAAACTCATTATCCTGAAGCCCGTCTTTTGAGAAAAAATTCTCAAATGTTTCGGTAAGCGGATCAAATTTTGAAAGCCCATTTTGCGTACTGATCCATAAATTTCCTGAATTATCTTCGAGGATACCCATTACATTATTGTTTGATAATCCGTTATATTCGGTGTAATGTTTAAAAGCATTTTCCCCGGGTATGTATTTATTCAAACCAAATCCGCCTGCCCATATAGTGCCATTTATATCCTGTAAGACACAAGTAGCATCCTTTCCCCAAAAAGCTGTTGAATCCTGTAAGTCGCTTAAATATTGTATAACTTTCCCTGTTGCAGGTTCCATTTTATTTAAACCCTTGTCTGTTGTTCCAATCCAAATATTACTTTGATTGTCTTCATAAATACATCTGATAAGCCGGGAAGATAAATATTTTTCCTGACGTGTATTATGCCTTATTATTGTACCGGTTATTTTTTCTAACCGGCATAATCCTTTATTTGTTCCTATCCAAAGATCTCCATACTTATCAAAAGCCAGGCTATAAACAGGATCTCCGGCTAAAGTATTTTGATTTGAATTAACAGCCCTGAAAGATTTAATTATTTTATTCTCCTTGATATTATAAAGTCCCTTGTTTGTCCCTATCCATAAGTTTCCTGATTTGTCAAAAACCAATGAATAAATTTCATAACCGTTCATTAGGCTTCTTTTCTCAAATAATTTGCTTACAGAATTGTAATAATATAAACCTGATGATGTTCCCAGCCAAAAGTTGCCCGAAGGTTCCTGCAGATAGCAATTTACAGACATTTCAGATTGTGAGGAATTTAGACCGGCAAATTTTTTGTGCTTTTTGATACTTTTCTCACCTGGTAGTTTTAAATATAATCCCGATTGGGTGCCTATCCATAGTTGACTATCTATATTCTGGAAAATAAAATTAATTTGAATATCGGCAAAAGGGAAATCACAAACTTTACTATAAAATTTTGTTACTTTATTAAATAATTCAATTCCATTTGCGGTAGCGATCCACAATAGCTTTTTGTTTACTGTATTTGCAATTGCAAGGATATTTTCCTGTGAATCTGATATTTTTCCGTTTTTATCATGTTTATAAAGCCTGAAAGAAATGTAGGGATTGCAAATTTTTTTGTATAAACCTTTATTGGTCGCAAACCAGAGTTCATTTTCCTTATCTAAAAAAATCTGATTAACTTGTAGGTTTTTAAGCCACACGCAATTTTCTGCAAAATACATATTGTACTTCCTTTTATATGTGTTGAATGCAGCAAAGCATTTAGGCACAGGGGCAAACCATATCAGATCATTATCAATAACTATATCTAATACAGGAGCTTTCAGATTAATATTCAGTAATGTAAATGTTTCATCTTTAAAAATTTCATTTTCTTTATCAAACAGATAAAGCCCCACAACTCCCCATATTCCTATCCAATAATTCCCACGGCTGTCCTGCATCAAGTCATTATACCAATCAGCCCTCAACGAATTGGTTAGTTTAGAATATGATCCTATCTTGTTAGTAACAGGATCAATAATATTAAATCCTCTTCCCGACCATTGTCCAGCCCAGATATCTCCCTCATTATCCTCCTTAAGAACAGATATCTTATCTGAAATAATTTGATATCCGGATGGCTCTCCATGCCCGTAATGAGCAATTTTATTGAAGTGTTTATCAAAACAATCGATTCCGTCATTTTCTGTTCCTATCCAGATATTTCCATTTTTATCCTGCAATAATGTTGTGATATAATCAGATGCCGGTGTATTATCATTCCCTGAAATATGATAAACATGCCTGAATTTATTCTTAGTCGGGCTATAAATGCTAATACCTTCAGTTGCACCTATCCAGATATTTCCCGAAAAATCGATCATTATTTTATTAACATGATCGGCAATCAATGAGTTCGGATTGTTTTCACTATGTACATGTTTTGTAAAAATATTTGTGTTTTTTTCATAAACATAAATACCGGATCCGGTACCGAACCATAATTTTCCATTCTTTTCTTCCCGAACACTAAATGTTGATACAGGCAACATTTTTTTAAAGACTTCCTTGTCCTCATCAAAAGTATATAAGCCGTCAATTCCACTGATCCAAAATGTGCCGGATGAGTCAATATAATAAGTTGCAACATCATGTTCCCTTTTTTTTGTCGTATCTTTAGGGTCAGCCATTATTTCATAGTACAGACATGATGCCGGATCGAATTTTAAAATACCCATATTTCTCCCCCCGAGCCATAAATATCCCTTTTTATCTTCAAATATCTTATGATAAAAATAGGTGTTTATCATATTAGGCGGACGATGCTTATATTTAATTAAACTATCTTTAGCAATATCGTATTTATGCAAGGTTCCATCTGAAGTTTCAATCCATAATATTCCGTTTTTGTCTGCATAAAGCGCTCTGATAAAATCATCAGATAAAGTATTCTTTTCATTATCATCATGGTAAAATCTTTGAAATCCATTTTTTTTATAATCATATTTATTCAACCCGTTTTTAGTTCCAATCCAGAGATTACCATAAATGTCTTCAGTTATTGATGTAATAAGATTTCCTGAAATACTTAAAGAATCAGCAGGGTCATGACGGAAAATTTCAAAATCATAAGCATCATATCTATTTAAGCCGTCTAAAGTACCAATCCAGATAAATCCGTATTTATCCTGATAAATATCAAGTACATAGTTATTGCTTAAACCTTCTTTCTTTGTCAGATGATCAAATTTTAAATATGGGTCTTGTTGTACTTCCGGTTGAGAAAAAACATGGTTAAATAAGAGTATCAATATTAAAATATGAATTTGCCTCATAAAGCTAAAGAAGATTTTGAATACGAAAATACGGAAAAATATTAAGTTATCAATACCAAAATAGAGAAACCTAAAAGTTAGGAACAAAATTTATTTTGAAGAAAATGAAGTTGATTCAATTCAAGAAGTTTTAAAAACATTAAATGAACGAACAGAAAAGTTAGTTGTTGCAATTTAAGTAAACAGCCTGTTTAAAAATATTTTTACCGAAGTTTATTATAAATTTGAATATTATTTGGAATCCGTTTTTGTTTGTATTTTAAGCATATTATACGGATATTTGC
>JADFUO010000392.1 GCA_015222115.1 Bacteroidota bacterium
CTCCTGTCGCCTGCATATTTATTTGTACTATATGGTGTTGTAATTATCCCTTCGTGCAAAAAACATGCTTTTGCCCTTCGCATGTGATGTGCAGAGGTAATCAATAAAAATTTTCCTTCAGGATAATTTTCGTTCAAAATTATTGCACTGTAAACTGCATTTTCATGTGTATTATCCGAAATCGAGTCAATAATAATATCATTTTCGGTTATTCCGATATTTATAAGAAATCTCTTAACAAAAACCGATTCCAGCATGTCGCGAAATACGATATTACCGGCACCTCCCGAAATAAGAATCTTCTGAATCTTTCCAATTTTATACAATTCAATTGCCTGCAAAATTCTGTCAATATTATTTCTGTAAGTAAGCCTGTCGTTTTTTGAATCGTAGGTAACCATACTTCCGCCTAATACAATACCAACATCATAACAATCATCCAGTTCTTCGGTTTTTGTTACAGGAACTTCCCAAACCCGCATCACTTCATCAACAATAAAAGAATTTGAAAAAATTAAAAAAAGTATAATAGCTGCAAGCAGATACTTTCTGGATTTCCTTCTTTTTTTTGAAAATAGTGATATTAACACAAGTGCAAAAATCCAAAGAATTGGTGAAAGGAAAATTGATAATATTTTTGAAATAATGAAAAACAAAATATTACTGAAATTTAAGATTAATATGCTCCGCTTCGTTTACGCATAAACCATTCGGCTGTTAATAAAACAATAATTAAAATAAGCACCCATTTTATATTAATTAACTCCTCAAACCGCTTTTGTGTATAAACAATGGTTTTGATGTCCTCACGCTCATTTATTAAATCAAAAATATCATTCATTTGTGAGGGATAAACCATCTCACCATCCTTTGATTTTGCTAATCTAAATAACAGATTATGGTCGGCAATAGTATTGACAGTTTCAATATTCAAGGCAGAAATAATGAACTCTCCGTTACTTTTATATGTTTTATTCCCAACTTTTGTTATAGCAAGATACTGGTATGTTCCAACTGGAAAACTTCCTGCATCCAAATGATATGAATTTCCGGTTTTACTAAAAACAAAAGGGTATTTTTTACCCTTATCATTTATTATTGTTATTTCAACCTCGGGATGATTGATCAATTCATAGCTTTCGTTATAAAGTTCAGCATTAAATTCCACATTTTCGTTTTCAGGAAAATCATTTTTCCCAAATACTCTAAAGTAACTTTTATCTTCTTTAACCGAAAGATACTGAATAGTTTTGTGAACAAGCTCATTAAAGGCATTATGATTTTCTTCAATAAAATAATTTGTCAGTCGCCATTTCCATATTCCATCTCCGGCAATAACCCCGAATTTTAAATCCTGATTCTGATTAAATAAAATTAATGGATTTCGCGTTTCAACACTTCCGATTTTCTGATTAAATAACTGATTTGTTGAATTTAATATTTTATATCTTCCAAACGGACTATTTAACGGTGGTAATTTACCAATAATCTTTTTTAAATCCGTACTTATTGAAAATAAAACAAATTCTTTATTAATTATTGGAAGTGCTTCATTAAAAGTATTTTTTTCGCTCCATATTGATAATCCTGTATTAAGTTTATTAAATGTATTTAAATCGGTTTGGACACCGATAATAAATAATAACGGGATTTTTGCTTTATTTATTGAAAAAAACAAGTCGCTTAAAGAATTCTTAAAAGATGGCAACTGATGCAATATCACCAAATTATATCCTGTAACCTGCTTTTTAAAATCATTATATAAATAATCTTCAACCTGATAGCTTTTTTTATCTTCGATAGCAAATTTTAAAGCTGCAATATCAGGATGAGGCGAATTTGCCAGTATCAATATTTTTTGCTTTGAATCAATTATATCAATAAAAATCTCCTGAACATTGTTTGAATAACTAATTTCGTCTTCCAAATTAGTAAGTCTTACTGTATAGTGCTGTAATCCTGTTTCTTTGGCTTCAATTTGTGTTAAAACGGTTTGAATAAAATCGTTACCGGTAATATTAATATTCCGTGAAAATAATTCTTCATTTCCTTTTGTAATAATAAGTTTACATTTTTCACCTTTGCATTTTTCAGCATTAATGATAATTTCTAATGGAAATTTATTTTTAAGATAAGCAATACGGTTATAATTAACCTTTGTTAATTTAATATCTTTTTGTATATTTGTATCACCAAGAGCAATTGTATAGATTGGAAAGCTAATTTTTTTAGCTGCATATACCGGATTAAGCCCCTTGTTGAATATTCCGTCACTTGCAATAATTATTGCACCCACATTTCGGTTCGAATACCTTGTAATTAATTCATCAAAGAGTATTGAAAAATTCGTTTGCTTACTGGAGTATGAACTATCAATTATTCTTGAAATATTATCACCAAAAGAATAGTATTTAACATCATAATTTTTCTTCAGATTATCAATCAGTTCCTTAGAATTACCGAAATATTCATTTTTATAGAACAGCGAATCTTTTCCTGTTAAAATTGACCGTGAATTATCCTGTGCGAAAATAATTATAGGTTTCTCAGTATGCCTAATAATAATTTTTAATAAAGGTGATAATAATAAAAACGAAATCAGGCTTACTGACAAAAAACGAAAAAAAGCCATAGATATTAATATCCATGGCGAAAATTCATTTTTCCGGTCTTTGTAGTACAGAATTATTGCATACAATATTCCTGTCAACAAACAAAATATTACGAACCAAAACGGAAATTCAGTAACTATATTCAATTTGAAATTATATCCTTAATAGGTTTATAAAAAATAACTATTTTTAAATACTATGATTAACTTCCGGAGTACATACCGCCGCAAACACTTATTACTTGAGCGGTAACATAAGCGGAAAGGTCGGATGCTAAGAATAATGCAATATTTGCCACATCATCGGGTTTTCCCGATCTTCTCAACGGTATAGTTTTTATCCATTCATTTTTAACTTCTTCCGGGAGTTTTGAGGTCATTTCGGTTTCAATAAATCCCGGTGCAATTGCATTACAACGAATATTTCGTGAACCCAATTCCATTGCAATAGATTTTGTAAATCCGATTAAACCGGCTTTAGAAGCCGAATAATTTGATTGTCCTGCATTACCCTCAAGCCCAACAACTGAGCTCATATTTATAATTGAGCCTGACTTTTGTTTCAGCATGTGACGTTGAACAGCTTTTGTTAAATTAAAAATTGATTTTAAATTAACTTTAATAACTGCATCCCAGTCAGCTTCAGTCATTCGCAAAAGCAGGTTATCACGGGTAATACC
>JADFUO010000393.1 GCA_015222115.1 Bacteroidota bacterium
AAAATGTTTACCCGGTTTTGCTGCCATCCGAATTTTCTTCTGCACATTCAACTGATGATGCAAAAAAAATAATAAACAATATTGGCTGCCCTTATGATATTATCAGCATTAATGAGGTATTCCACAGTTTTAATGATTCATTAAAAAGTATTTTCAAAGGACAACCGTTTGACCTTACCGAAGAAAATATTCAGGCACGGGCAAGAGGAGTGATTTTAATGGCTTTGTCAAATAAATTCGGTTATATTTTATTGAACACTTCTAACAAAAGTGAAGCAGCAGTCGGCTATGGAACGCTTTACGGCGATATGAACGGTGGACTGTCTGTTTTGGGTGATGTTTATAAAACCGAAGTTTTTCAACTTGCAAAACATATAAATAAATTCAAAGAAATTATCCCTGTAAATACTATTGAGAAGCCTCCTTCTGCAGAATTACGCCCCAACCAAAAAGACTCCGACTCGTTACCTGATTACAAAATTCTTGACAAAATTCTCTATCAATATATAGAACTTCGTAGAGGTCCGAGGGAATTGATAAATCAGGGTTTTGATAAAAAAATTGTAAATAAAATCCTCAAATTAGTTAACACAAATGAGTATAAGAGATACCAAGCGCCACCAATATTAAGGGTATCACCCAAAGCATTTGGAATAGGCAGGAGAATGCCTATTGTTGCAAAATACTTATCTTAAAGATTAAATAGCTTCTACCGATTTTATTTCCGGAAGTGCTTTTTTTACTGCTACTTCAACACCGTTTTTTAAGGTCATTGTACTGTAAGGGCATGAACCACATGCTCCCTGTAACTCAACATTCACAATATTATCATCAGTAATCTCAACAAAACGAATATCACCTCCGTCCTGCTGAAGATAAGGTCGTATCTGCTCAATTATATTTTTAACTTTATTTGTTAATTCTGATTTTTTTTCTGAAGTCATTGTTATAATTTTAAGTTGATATTAAATTATATATTCTCTTTTTCTGTTTGTTTTTTAAGATTCTCAGCTATTTTTATAAAAACTTTTGTAACAGGTAAATCATCAATCAAAGTTACCGGACTTCCGTTATCTCCTGATTCAGAAATGTTTTGAACAAGTGGTATTTGTCCTAAGAATGGTATGTTTAAGCTTTCAGCAAACTGTTTACCTGTTCCTTCCCCGAAAATATAATATTTATTATTTGGTAATTCAGCAGGAGTGAAATATGACATGTTTTCAATTAATCCAAGCATAGGTATTTTAATTTGTTCCTGCTGGAACATATTCGCAGCTTTTCGTACATCGGAGATTGCAACTTGTTGAGGAGTGGTTACAACTATTACACCGGTTATTGGGTAAGACTGTACCAGGGTTAAAGGAATATCGCCGGTACCGGGAGGCAAGTCAACGATCAGATAATCAAGCTTTCCCCAGTCGGTATCGTTAAATAACTGGTTTAAAGCTTTAGATGCCATAGGACCACGCCAGATAAGTGCTTTTTCAGGCTCAACGAAAAAACCTATTGATAAAACAGAGATTCCGTATTTTTTTAATGGTACTATAAATGTTTTACCGTTAATTTCAACTACCGAGGGTTTTTCGTTTTCAAGACCAAACATGATGGGAATTGACGGTCCGTAAATATCTGCATCAAGCAAACCGACTTTTGACCCGCTTTTTTGCAATGCTATAGCAAGATTAGCTGCAACCATTGTTTTTCCAACACCACCTTTGCCTGAAGCCACTGCTATAATATTTTTAATTCCTGATAAAGAGCCTTGTTTTGTTTCAACAACGGCTGTTATGTTTACTTCCGCATTTTTATCAACTTTATCCTTTATTGCTTTTATACTTGCTTTTTTTACAATATTTACTGAAGGATCATCAAGCTTAGGAAAACCCATGGATATGTTAATTTTTTTACCTTTAATTTCAATATTTTCTACCATGTTCAATGCAATAATATTATTGCTTTTCGGAAAAAATATTACATCACGAAGTGCCTTAATTATCTGTTCTTTTTTATATGACATTTGCTAAATTTTTATTTTTATTTAGATTGCGGCAAAATTAATAATTAAATAAATATTACATGAAATTTTCTAAAATAAAAAAAGGCATCGCTGAGATGCCTTTAAAATTGAATTAACAAAGTTTTTAAAATCAAGATTATCTAAAAATTATCTTTTTATAAAGAT
>JADFUO010000394.1 GCA_015222115.1 Bacteroidota bacterium
AGACTTAAACCAAAACCAAAAATTCCACCTCATGTAATTGCCTTAGATGCCCTTGAAAAATTAAGAATTAATAAACTCTGGCAAAGTGGCAAAATAAAAGAATATCATACGGAAATTACTGATATTATCAGAGTTTATATTCATGAAAGATTCGGAATTGATGCTATGGAAATGACTACAGATGAAATATTGGCAAGTTTTAATAAAAAAAATGATGAAGTTGATGACGGACTAAAAAATAAATTGAAGCAAACCCTCATGTTGGCTGACCTTGTAAAATTTGCTAAAGAAAAACCGCTTCCTCTGGAAAATGATAAAAGCTTAAATAATTCAATTGATTTCGTAAAAGAAACGATACGGAAGATTGAAAATAATACTGAAGGGAATAATAGAGAGACTGAGAGAAGGAGAGACTGAGAGACTGAGAGAATGGGAGAATGAGGGAATGAGAAAATGAGAGAATGAGAATTGGTAAAAAAAAAATAGTTAAACCGCAAAATATTAAAATTGGGAATTTAAAATTGATTAAATAAAATGCTGAATAACATAGAATTTGCACAACCGTATTTTTTATACTTGCTGTTGATTATTCCGGTATTGATTGTGTGGCACTGGTTTAAGCATAACAAAAGAAAACCCGATATTCAATTTTCATCAACTGAAGTATTTGAAAATACCAAAAAAAGTGCAAAACAATACCTTTATCACAGTCTGTTTGTTTTTAGAATTTTAGTAATTACTTTATTGATAATTGCTTTTGCACGACCACAAACAACTTCAAGTAGGCAGGATATTACCATTGAAGGCATTGATATTGTAATGGCATTGGATGTTTCGGGGAGTATGCTTGCTCAGGATCTAAAACCCGACAGACTTGAAGCAGCTAAAGACGTTGCTTCGGATTTTTTTGACGGCAGACCGAATGACCGTATCGGACTTGTAATTTTTAGCGGTGAAACTTTTACACAATGCCCGCTTACTACTGATCACAGGGTTATTAAAAATCTGTTTAAAGATATTAAAAGCGGAATGATTGAAGACGGAACTGCCATTGGCGACGGACTTGCAACTGCTGTTAACCGACTTAAAGACAGCAAAGCAATCAGTAAAGTAATTATTCTTTTAACCGACGGAGTTAATAATGCAGGTTCCTTAGACCCGCTTTCTGCTGCTGAAATTGCAAAAATTTATGGGGTCAGGATTTATACTATTGGCGTTGGTTCGATGGGAACTGCTCCTTATCCGGTTCAAACACCTTACGGTTTAAGATATCAGGATATGGAAGTGAAAATTGATGAGGATTTATTAAAAGGAGTGGCTGATATGACCGACGGAAAATATTTCAGGGCAACAAGCAATAAAAAACTTAAAGCTATTTACGAAGAAATTGATAAAATGGAAAAATCTAAAATTGACGTTACAGAATTTCGTAAAAAGAAAGAGGAGTTTTTGCCGCTTGCTTTTATAGCACTCGGGTTGTTTGTACTGGAAATATTTTTGAGAAACACGATTTTTAGAACATTACCATAAATGATAAGATTCGCACATACATATTATTTATACGGGTTGTTATTAATACCTGTTTTTATAATCATTTTTTCAATAATGCTTCACTGGAAAAAGAAAGCATTAAACAGGTTTGGCGACATTTCAATTATTTCGCGGTTAATACCTGATGTTTCAAAAGGCAGGCTTGTTTTTAAATTTTTCCTGATAATGCTTGCTTATGCTTTTCTGATTGTTGGAATAGCTAATCCTCAGATTGGCTCAAAATTAGAAAAGGTTGAACGTAAAGGAATAGATTTAATGATCGCTATTGATGTATCAAACAGTATGCTTTCGCAGGATATTAAACCGAGTAGGTTGGCAAGGGCAAAACAGGCGGTGTCAAAATTGATTGATAATCTGAAAGGCGACAGGATAGGTATTATAGTTTTTGCAGGGAAAGCATATATGCAATTGCCGATTACAACAGATTATGCAGCAGCAAAACTTTTTTTATCAACAATCAATACCGAGATAGTCCCTGTACAAGGAACAGCTATTGGTGATGCTATTCAACTTGCAGTTGGCTCATTTGATAATAATAATCACAGTAAAGCTGTTATTATTATTACCGATGGTGAGAACCATGAAGGAAATGCCGTTGAAGAAGCCAAAGCAGCTGCTGAACTTGATATTAAAATTTGTACAATAGGAATGGGATTACCTGACGGAGCCCCTATTCCGGTCTTAAATAAATATGGCGACCAGATTGACTATAAAAAAGATAAAGAAGGCAAAACCATTATCACCAAACTTGATGAAACCATGTTGAAGCAAATAGCTTTGGCAGGAAAGGGTGTTTATATA
>JADFUO010000395.1 GCA_015222115.1 Bacteroidota bacterium
ACGAAGTTAATTTATTTTAACTCTTTAATATATGCAGAAAAAACAGGCGCTCAAAAGTTCTTGTTTTTCTCATATTTTTATTTATATTTTCACCATATAACATTTATTTTTAAAACGCGGAGTAAATATATATGAAAACATATACTGCGATTGTGGAAAAGTGCTCAGATACAGGGCTGTATATTGGTTATGTTCCAGGTTTTCCCGGAGCGCATACACAAGCAAAAACTCTGGACGAATTAAATAATAATCTTAAAGAAGTGATAGAGATGCTTCTTATCGATGGTGAACCGGATTTAGATACGGAATTTGTTGGAACACAAAATGTGGTTTTGGTCTAATTATGGGAAAATATCCAATTCTCAAACCTCGTGAAGTTGTGTCGATTCTTGAAGCGTTAAGTTTTATAGAAGTTCGACAACGTGGTTCACACAAACAATATCGACATCCTGATGGAAGGTGTACCACAGTTCCATTTCATAAAGGACGAGATATCTCTCCAATTTTACTTCGTTAAATAGCAAAAGATATTGGTTTATCTATTGAAGAATTTTTAAATTATAGATAAAGTTTATCTCACGGTACCAAGCTCGTAATAATAACGACGGCTCAAATAAATGTTTTAGAACGTTCGGCGCTTGGTTTGGCAGGTTAGCGGGTTATGTGCAAGTAGCTTTTGATAATCAAACAAGGTTTTGCAAAAGGAATTATGATTACTAATACGACAAATAATTTTCAGACCCAAGGTGGGAAACCTACAGGATTTATTGGTTATTTCGTCGGAAAAGTAATGAACACATTCCATTCTCATATATACAAATCAGGACTGTCTAAAATATCAATTAATAAAAATTCTAGTTGCCTGGATATTGGTTGTGGCGGCGGAAAAGCAGTTAAGCTTCTTGCTTTAAATAAGAATGTCGGAAAAGTATATGGTCTTGACCATTCAGAGCAGATGGTTAAACTTTCCCGAAAAATTAATAAAACCTCGATCAAAAATGGATTGGTTGAAATATTACAGGGTAGTGTTTCATCTCTACCATTTTCCGATTCTCCCTTTGATATAATTACGGCATTTGAAACTATTCAATTTTGGCCAAATTTAGAATCGAGTCTAAAAGAAGTAAGGAAAAAGCTAAAATCTTCCGGGACTTTTCTAATAGTAAACAGACTTCCACAGGAAGGTTCAAAGTGGTTCGATTTTGCACAAATTAAAAATGCAAATGAATATAAGGATAAACTCAGATTTGCAGGATTTTCTGAAATATCAATTGATATCGAATCAAAAAAAGGTTGGATATTTATAACTGCACAATAAATGGTTCACATATTTTGCACAACTATCTGCTGCAACCGACCCCAAAAGCGTCCCGGTTTTTTATAAGCGCTCAAATCCGGACGCATGAATTGGTAAGTAAAGGTTACTGCCAGCTTTGTTCGGGGAAACTGAGCTTGTCCGTTATTTTTTAAAATTTATTTAAGGCATTAAATTCACGAGAGGCAGGGATTCTGAAATTAGAATAATTAACTGATAATACAAATTGAAAGGCAAGGAAAGAATATGATAAATCAAACCGCCGCATTCACGCCAACCGCTCCCTCCGAGCGTCTTTTATCTCTTGACGTCCTTCGCGGCTTTGCTGTTCTGGGAATATTAATTATGAACATTCAAAGCTTTTCAATGATTGAAGCAGCCTA
>JADFUO010000396.1 GCA_015222115.1 Bacteroidota bacterium
CATAAAAACAATAATTGAAACCAACAGTCAAAACTTACAAATATGGCAACTTCTTAATGAAAATACAAAATCGATCATTCAAAATTATTATTCTGTGAAGGAAGAATTAAAAATCATTAAAAAAAGCTTTGGACAGAGTTTGATTAATTTATGCTGTGGATATATTAAGGAATTTTCGGCTAAACGAAATAAGGATTACAAACTTACTGAAGATGCATTAAAGAAAATCAGCGAATATAATGGTGATATCAATAATTTGAAATCAACAATTGAAAGGACATTATTATATGTTGATAACACTCGTTTTGATAGTGATAATGAGGTTTTTGAAATTAATGACTGCGATATTAATTTTTACGATTATGATTTTAAAGCTAAACCTGATGATAAAAATATTATGATTACAAATAAATATACCAAAACTATTTTATTATTAGACAAACTTGAAAATGCTTCACAGGAAGTTAAATCAAAAAATTATAATCTTACGAGTGTGAATGTCGGAAACTTATGCCCCACCCCTATTTCAGCACCTGCCATCTCGGACGCATTAAGAAAGCATAGAAAAAAAATATTGTATTTAATGAAAAAACATCCGGAAAAATGGAGAATTATCAGAAAGGAATTCAGGCCATTGTTAAATATCATTGCTGTCAAACCCGATCTGGAAGATTATTTTAAATTTGAAAGAAGCTAATATATTAAGCTGTTATAATAACTAATAAGATTTATCAGGTCTGTATCTTTACGGAGTTTTAATTTATTTTGTTTAATATATTTTTCAAGTTCTTTTCTTCTGTCTTTAAATATTGAAAAGATATAATGCTTGTTTTTCCTTATTTTTATAGCAGGACTGCTGTTTTTTTGCAAATAATATGATTTTAAAATTATAAAACGGTCATATTCACTTCCAGAATGCAGGGCTGTATATGGTGGATTATAAGGTTCAAATATGGCAATTCTTCTTAATAACAACCTGAAATTACCGTTGGACAATAATTCAAAATATCCTCGGTTAATTTCTTTTTTGTTTTTAAATTTAGTAAAAATAAATGTACCGTCATTGAATTTCAGGTATTTGATCCTTTCGGGAGATATAATTGCAAGTGTGTCTTTTTCCTCTAAAATTTCCATTTCATTTGAATAAACATTATAACGGTAAAAAGCGCCATCTTTGTGAGAATCATCAATAAGAATGAGTTCCCCTAATTTAAAATAATCATCTAAATACATGCTGCCTTCAATACGGATATTCTCATCAAGGCTCATTATGTATTTATCCGTACGTGAATATTTTCTAATATATGATAATGTGTCAAAATCTATTGCCAAACGTGTACCTGGATTCTGGGCAAAATTTTCCCTACCAAGTAATACAGAGATAAGCAAACAACCGGTTATTAAAAATATTTTCAAGGAAAATGTGTTAAATCATATAATTCTGGTAAACTGAAAATATTCAAATTTATTTTGCAAAAATAATTTTAACATATACAATTTTTTAATAAATTCGCCAAAATTTTTTAACAAAATAATTTTTTTTTAAAATTATTAATATTATGATAGCAGAGCCACATAAAATAAAGACGATTAGAAATGTTGACTTTACAACTTTTAAGGACAGAATTGAAGTTTTGAAAAAAGCATTTTTTAATACTTTTTGGATTCATTCCAACAATGTTACTTTTGACATGACGAGTCAGGGAACGAGTGCAATGAGCCAGAATCAACTCTCAGGATTATATATCGGCGATGAAACTTATGCCGCAAGCCGTAACTTTGAATACCTGCAGGAAGTTGTAAAAAATACATTCGGATTTGATTATGTTTGCCCTACCCACAACCTGAAAGGTTCTCATAAACTCATCACAACAACTATGG
>JADFUO010000397.1 GCA_015222115.1 Bacteroidota bacterium
AATTACTGAACCAATAATAAAAAATGTAGTAGGTCCGGATGCAGAATTTTTACGAATTGGTTTCAGGTTTGATGGTGCAAATTCTAAAGATGAAAAATATGTTGCTTTGATTGATAATATTTTAAGTAACAGACAGGCGGGCTTGATTGACCTTAATCTGGTACAGGAGCAAAAAGTTTTAGGAGCAGGTTCTTATGCCTACTTTTTGATTGATTACGGTATTCATGTTTTATATGGAAATCCCCGTGAAGGACAAACTCTGGAAGAAGTTAAAGACTTATTGCTTACAGAAGTAGAAAAAATTAAAAACGGTGATTTTGAAGATTGGCTGATAGAAGCGGTTATTAATGATTTTCGCTTGTCAGAAATACGTTCACAGGAAAGCAATTTCAGAGCTTTTGATTTTGTAGATGCTTTTATTAAAGAAGTAGATTGGGCAGATCAGGTAAAATTTATTGATGAACTGGAAAAAATTACAAAAGAAGACCTTGTAAAATTTGCTAATGAGCATTATAAAGATAACTATGTGGTAGTTTATAAAAGAACTGGAAAAGATACTACTGCTGTTAAAATAGATAAACCACAGATAACTTCAATTGATATTAACCGTGAGGCACAATCGGAGTTTTATAAAGAATTTATTTCAGAAGAACCTGAAAAGCTTAAACCCGTTTTTGTTGATTTTGAAAAAGTAATTTCTTATGTTGATTTAAATCCTGATGTAAAACTGAACTATCTTGAAAATACGACAAATGAACTGTTTTCATTGAACTATATAATTGATATGGGTAAAGATAATATTAAAGAATTACCTATTGCAGTTAACTATCTTCCGTATTTAGGTACTGATAAGTACAGTCCGGCTGAATTACAGGAGGAATTCTTTAAATTAGGAATAAGTATGGGAGTTTATACAGGGAAAGACCGTTCGTATGTTTATATCTCAGGATTACAGAAATCATTTGAAAAAGGAATAAAATTACTTGAACATGTGCTGGCAAATGTTAAACCCGACCAAAAGGTTTATGATGATTATGTTGATGGTATTTTAAAAGAAAGGTCTGATGCAAAACTCAGTAAGTCGGCTATTCTTTGGAGCGGGTTATTCAATTACGGAAAATATGGCGAAAAATCTTCATTCACCGATATTTTTTCAGGAAACGAATTACGTGAGATTAATCCTAAACATTTGTCGGATCTGCTTAAAAAACTTTATTCTTTTAAACATAAAATATTTTATTATGGTCCCGAAAGTATTGAAAAAGTTCAGAATGTTGTGAATAATTTTCATAAAATACCTGCCGAACTAATGGAATACCCGCAAGCTGTTAAATATCCCGAATTAGCAACTGATAAAAACAAAGTCTATTTTGTTGATTATGATATGGTTCAGGCTAATCTTGTAATGTTATCAAAAGGTGATGAATTTAATAAAGACCTAATTCCCGAAGCACGGTTGTTTGGAGAGTATTACGGCAGTGGTCTTTCATCAATTGTTTTTCAGGAGATAAGAGAAGCAAAAGCATTGGCTTATAGTGCTTTTGCTGTGTTTTCTATTCCACCTAAAGTTGATTTATCAAATTACATATACACTTTTGTAGCTACTCAGGCAGATAAAATCAAAACAGCTTCTGAAGCAATGCTTGATTTGATGAATAATATGCCTGAAGCACAAATTCAGTTTGATGCAGCACGTGAGGCGATTTTAGCAAAAATTGAAACCGAAAGAATTACCAAATCAAATATTTTCTGGACTTATCAAAGAAATCTTGACAGGGGTATAGATTATGATATTCGTAAGGATGTTTATGAATATATAAAAACTGTAAATATGGATGAGTTCAGTAAATTTTTTGATGAGCAGATTAAAGATAAGAATTATACTTTCCTGATTATTGGTGATAAAGAAGAAGTTGACATGAATGTATTGAAAAAATTAGGAACGGTTAAGGAATTGACATTAGAGGAGATATTTAATTATTAAAATTTTGTTAATTTATTCAATTTAATTGTAGAGACGAGGCATGCCTCGTCTCTACCTTTTATTTCCATCATTCCAATATTCTGAGTTCAGAAATTAATGTGCCTCCAGCCAGTTTTTACCTGAATTCATATCAACAACCACAGGCACATTCATTTTGATGGCATTTTTCATTTTATCTTCAACAATTTGTTTTACAATTTCCAATTCGTTTTTATTAGTGTCAAATACTAATTCGTCATGTACCTGAAGTATCATTTTTGATTTTAAATTTCTTTCTTCAAACTCCCTGAAAATATTTATCATTGCTATTTTTATCATATCGGCCGAAGAACCCTGTATTGGTGCATTAATGGCGTTTCTTTCGGCGAAACCACGTACAACGGCATTATTTGAATTAATGTCGCGCAAGTATCTTCGTCGTCCCATTATAGTTTCAGCATAGCCGTTTTCACGGGCAAACTCTATGGTTTTATTCATATATTCTTTAATGCCGGGATATTTGATAAAATATTGATTGATAATTTCAGCGGCTTCTTTTCTGGGAATGTTTAATCTTTCGGATAAGCCGAATGCAGAAATTCCATAGATAATTCCAAAATTTACAGTTTTTGCATTTCGCCTCATATCTTTTGTAACCTCGTCAAGCGGAACATCATAAACCTTTGATGCTGTATCAGCGTGAATATCCAAGCCATTCCGAAAAGCTTCAATCATTCCTTTATCTTTACTTAATTCGGCAATGATGCGGAGTTCAATTTGTGAATAATCTGCGGAAAGCAGGACATAGTTGTCATTACGCGGGACAAAAGCTTTGCGGATTTCCCTGCCCCGTTCGGTGCGTACAGGAATATTCTGCAAATTAGGATTGTTTGAGCTTAACCTTCCGGTTGCAGTAACCGCCTGATTATATGAGGTGTGAATACGTCCGTCCCTTGGATTAATTAATTCAGGTAAAGCATCAACATAAGTGGACTTGAGTTTTGTTAACGAACGGTAATCAAGGATTTTTGGAATTATAGGATGTTTATTTATTAATTTTTGAAGAATATCTTCAGCTGTGGAATATTGTTTTGTTTTTGTTAATTTGGGTTTATCTGTTATTACAAGTTTTTCAAAAAGAATTTCACCCAATTGTTTTGGAGAAGAAATATTAAATTCCTGTCCTGCCAGTTCATAAATTTGTTTTTCCAGTTCCTGGATTTCCTTTTGAAGTTCAACAGAATATTCATTCAGAGCTTTAACATCTAATTTAACTCCTTCGGCTTCCATTGATGAAAGCACAGGTACAAGCGGAATTTCAATATCTTCAAATAATTTTAATGTTTTTGTTTCTTTAAGCATTGACTCAAAAACATGGCGAAGCTGCAAAGTTATATCAGCATCTTCACAGGCATAATCTTTTAGAATTTCCGGGTCAACCGTGAGAATACTTAACTGATTTTTTCCTTTTTTGCCAATCAGCGATTCTATTGAAACAGGTTTATAGTTTAAATAAGTTTCAGCTAAAAAATCCATATTATGCCGTAAATCGGGCTGGATAAGATAATGTGCCAGCATTGTGTCAAAAAATTTTCCTTTCACATTTATTTCATACCATTTTAAAATTGAAATATCAAATTTAAGGTTTTGACCGATTTTTTCAATTTCCGGATTTTGTAAAACACTTTTAAATTCATTTACAATTTTTTGGCAATCATTATAATTTTCAGGAAGAGGAACATAATAAGCTTCTTTTGGTTTGAAAGAAAAGGATATTCCGACCAATTCCGAATTATTTGCATCAAGTCCGGTGGTTTCTGTATCAAAACAAAAAGATTTTTGCTGACTCAGTTTTACTATCAATTCCTTTTGTTTTTCTGCCGTATCAATTAAAAAATAATTATGCTCAGTATTACTTATAGTTGCCTTGTCAGTTAAAAGTTCCTTTTCGGTTGCCTTATCAGTAATATCAGAAAATAAATTTGCGTGTAGCTGTTGATTTTCATATTTTTTTAAAGATAAATCAGTAAATACTCTTTTTGCAAATTGTCTGAATTCAAGTTCATCAAAAAGTTGTTTTAAGGCAGTTTTATCCGGTTCTCTAATTTCTAATTGTTTTTCATCAAAATCAACAGGAACATCAAGAATTATTGTTGCAAGATTTTTTGAAAGTAATGCCTGCTGACTGAATTTTTCAAGATTTTCTTTAAGTTTACCTTTGAGCTTGTCGGTGTTTTGAAGCAAGTTTTCAATATTATCAAATTCGACAATTAATTTTGAGGCGGTTTTTTCACCAATACCGGGCACACCAGGAATATTGTCGGAAGCATCGCCCCATAATCCTAAAATATCAATAAGCTGTTCAGGGCGTTTAATACCGTATTTCATACAAATATCAGGTACTCCGAGAATTTCAGATTTATTGCCCATGCGGGCAGGTTTATACATTAAAATATGTTTTGAAACTAACTGCCCGAAATCTTTATCGGGAGTAACCATATATGTTGTATATCCGTTATATTCGGCTTTTTTTGATATTGTTCCGATAATATCATCGGCTTCATAACTGTCAACATACAAAATCGGGATATTAAAAGCTTCAATTAATTTTTTGATATAAGGAATAGCTATTGAAATATCTTCGGGCATTGCTAAACGGTTAGCTTTGTACTCAATATATTCTTCATGGCGAATCGTTGGAACGATAGAATCAAAAGCAACCCCGATATGTGTAGGCTTTTCATTTTTTATAACATCATAAAGAGAGTTTGCAAACCCAAGAATCGCAGAGGTATTTAATCCTTTGGAATTAATTCTTGGATTTTTGTTTAATGCAAAATAAGCACGGTAAATCAGTGCCATTGCATCAAGCAGGAAAAGTTTTTTTGTTTCGGGCATAATATTTTTAACAGATTAATTTTTGATAAGTAATTAACAAAGATAATTAAATACACATAATCAAAATTAAATTAAATAAAATTATGGATTGAGATTTAAGAATTGCTTAATTTTACAGTTTAAAAAGATTATTTATTTTTTATTCAAGATTGAATAATGGCAAAAAGAAAATCAAAACAGAAAAAAATATTTGTTCTTGACACATCTGTAATTCTTTATAATCACGATGCAATCAACAGTTTTGAAGATAATGATGTGGCAATTCCAATCACAGTTTTAGAGGAGTTGGATAATTTTAAAAAAGGTAATGATACGATAAATTTTGAAGCAAGAGAGTTCATTCGCATAATGGACAGGCTTTCCGGAAAATTTACTTTACAAAACTGGATTTCGCTGAATGGAGCTGAAAAAGGAAGGTTTAAAGTTATTATGAATGAGCAAAGTGAAATGGATGCCCGGAAAATATTTGGTGAAAATAAACCCGACCACCGGATATTGAATGCAACTTTAGTCTTAACTGAAGAAAACCCTGATAAGAAAGTGATTCTTGTAACCAAGGATATTAATCTTAGGATTAAAGCCAAATCATTGAGTATTCCGGCTGAAGATTTTGAAACCGGCAAAATCAAAGATGTAGATTCATTGTATTCGGGGAAATCGGTTATTGAAGATGTTGATAAAGATATTATTGATAAAATTTATAATGAGGGCTTTTGTTCCTTGAAGGAAATTGGAGTAAGTGATGCTATTCCAAATCATTATTTTATTTTAAAGAACATTAAAACATCGGCGTTAACATTTTATAATCCTGTAACAAAACTTATTGAACGTGTTGTAAAACGTCCGGCTTATAAAATTATGCCACGTAATGCCGAGCAGGTTTTTGCTTTACATGCTATCCTTAATCCTGAGGTGAAATTAGTTACCTTGCAGGGAGTTGCAGGTACAGGAAAAACTTTACTTGCTCTTGCCGGCACTCTTGAACAAAGAAGAAGATTCAAACAATTATACCTTGCCCGACCAATAGTTCCGCTTAGTAATAAAGATATCGGATATTTACCGGGTGACATTAAGGATAAAATTAGTCCTTATATGGAGCCGTTATGGGATAACCTGAAATTTATTCAAAATCAGTACAAGGAAAATGATAAAGAATATAAAGCCATAAATACTGCTGTTGATAGCGAAAAATTAGTTGTCACACCTTTAGCATATATTAGGGGAAGAAGTATTTCAAATGTGTGTTTTATTGTTGATGAAGCCCAGAATCTTACTCCTCATGAAGTAAAAACAATCATTACAAGGGCAGGGGAGAACACAAAAATTATTTTTACAGGCGATATTTATCAGATTGATACTCCTTACCTTGATTCGCAAAGTAACGGCTTGTCATACATGATTGACAAAATAAAACATCATGAAATTTATGCTCATGTAAGACTGGAAAAGGGTGAGCGGTCGGAGTTGGCTAATTTGGCGAATGATTTGTTGTAAAAAGTCATCTCTCTTCAAAAATCACGGTTAAAACCGTTTGTCCTACAACTTTTAATGTTGCCGGGTCAATAACATCAATATTGTCATTTATTGTATGCCAATGTTTAAAGAAGCCGGAACGTGTACTCGGGTCATGATGGATAATATCAATAGTTGGTATATTAATAATATCATTAATGTAATAATGGTCGTCTATAATTCCGTTTGTTTGGTCATAAATAAAATAATCCTGATACCCGATTTTATTGGCAACATCCCAAACTTTTTTCATTATGTCGGGAGCATAATACATAGATGTTCCTTCCATTGTAAATGTCGCATCGGAAGCACCCACCATGTCAAGCAGTATTCCGTATCTTGCCCTGTAATTAATTTTATGAGGATTTCTTGACCAGTACTGAGAACCCAGTGCCCATGTGTCTTCTTTGTTGCTTTGTAAACTTTCAGGTGTGCCATAATCTTCCATATCAAGCAAAATAATATCAACCCCAACTTTTGGTTGATGAAGTTTCAATTGCCTTGCAATTTCTAAAAGCACACCAACACCGCTTGCACCATCATTTGCACCATCAATTGGTTTGTTAAAATTATTTTTATCAGGATCGTGGTCGGCAAAGGGACGGGAATCCCAGTGTGCACAAAGAAAAATACGATTTGTTGTTTCGGGATTAAAAGAAGCTATAATATTTTTACCATTTAAAATAGTGCCGTTAAAAACACGTGCTTTGAAATTCTGAACAGTAACAT
>JADFUO010000398.1 GCA_015222115.1 Bacteroidota bacterium
AATTTCTAAACGATGAAGCAAAAAGCTTATAAATAGGCAAGTGTCATCTTGAGGAGCGCAGCGACGAAAGACCCCCATCGTCTTCCACCTCTGCTAACAAAGTTCTAATTTATCGTATTGTAAAAAAATACCGTCATACCGTAGCAGAAGCACCCTATTTTAATCCAAAATTGAAAAGAACAAAAAAAGAATTATTTTTGCTGTAAAATTATTTGATAATTATGGTATTAATAAAATCAATCTCAGGTATAAGAGGAACAATAGGAGGGAAGCCCGGCGAAGGTTTAAGTCCCATTGACATTGTTAAGTTCACCGCTGCATTTATTATCTTTTTAAAAAAGCGTTCGGGAAAAGAAAAATTAAAAATAGTTTTAGGAAGAGATGCAAGGATTTCAGGCAAAATGGTGAATAACCTTGTTTCAGGTACTTTATTAAGCATGGGGGCGGATGTTCTTGATTTAGGACTTTCAACAACCCCAACCGTTGAGATTGCCGTTACTGAGGCAAAAGCTGATGGCGGAATAATTTTAACCGCAAGCCACAATCCAAAACAATGGAACGCATTAAAATTATTTAATGACAAAGGAGAATTTATTTCGGCAGATGACGGGGCAGAAGTATTGAAAATTGCCGAAAAACAATCCTTTAATTTCAGCGAAGTTGATAATATCGGGACTTATACAACTGATGATTCATATATAAAAAAGCATATTGATAAGATTATTAATTTACCATTGGTTGATGTTGAGGCAATTAAAAAAGCAAATTTTGACATAGCAATTGATTGTGTTAATTCTACCGGTGGTATTTCAATACCTCCGTTGCTTAAAGCCCTTGGTATTGAAAAAATACATGAACTTTATTGCGAGCCGAACGGTTGTTTTCCTCATAATCCCGAACCTTTACCGGAAAATCTGAATGAAATTTCAGAATTAGTTGTAAATAAAAAAGCAGATATCGGCTTTGTTGTTGACCCTGATGTTGACCGTTTGGCAATTGTTTGCGAAGACGGGAAAATGTTCGGTGAAGAATATACTCTTGTTGCAGTTGCAGATTATATCCTGAAAAATAAAGTTGGGAATACAGTTTCAAATTTATCATCAACAAGAGCTTTACGTGATATTACCGAAAAAGCCGGTGGAAATTATTTTGCTTCAGCAGTTGGTGAGGTTAATGTTGTTGAAAAAATGAAGGAGAAAAATGCTGTGATAGGTGGAGAAGGAAATGGCGGCGTTATTTATCCCGACATACATTACGGCAGGGATGCTCTGGTCGGCATTGCCCTGTTTTTAACTCATTTGGCAAAATCAGGTTTAAGTTGTTCGGCTCTCAGAAAAACCTATCCGAATTATTTTATATCAAAAAATAGAATTCGATTAAGTCGCAAAATTAATGTTGATGACGTGCTTTTAAAAATTCAAAATTTATATAAAGAAAAAAATATTAACACGATTGACGGTGTAAAAATTGAATTTGAAAAAAATTGGGTACATCTCAGAAAATCAAATACTGAGCCGGTAATCCGTATTTTTTCTGAAAGTACTTCTGAAGAAAATGCTCAAACATTATCAAATCAAATAATAAAAGAAATTAACAAAATTGTAAGATCTGGAAGGAAGAAAAAATCAAGAAAAGCAGTTAAATACAAGTCTTTTAT
>JADFUO010000399.1 GCA_015222115.1 Bacteroidota bacterium
GTAAAAAGATAAAAGTTTTTAATTGAACTAAAATTTGTTAAAAAAGCCAAGATTATATTTTGTAATATAACAAAAAGGGAAATTTTTTTATAAATTAATATTAGCATATTAAAATAATATATTTTTGCCAAATATTTTTTGCGATTTTTTATAAAGTATTTTTCACCAATTAAATAACATTCGAAATGGATATAGAAAAATTAATGTTTGAGCTTGAAAAAAAGCATCCTGGAGAATCAGAATATCTGCAAGCTGTCAGGGAAGTTTTAGAATCAATTGAAGATGTAGTTAATGAAAATCCTCAATTTGAAACAGAAGGAATTATTGACAGGATTATTGAACCCGATCGTATATTAACTTTTAAGGTGCCCTGGGTTGATGATTCCGGAAAAGTTCATGTAAATATTGGTTACAGGATTCAGTTTAATAATGCTATTGGCCCGTATAAAGGTGGTCTCCGTTTTCACCCTAGCGTGAATTTAAGTATTTTAAAATTTTTAGGGTTTGAACAAATATTTAAAAATAGCTTAACAACCCTTCCTATGGGGGGTGGAAAAGGCGGTTCTGATTTTGATCCTAAAGGAAAATCAAATGCTGAAATAATGAGGTTTTGCCAGTCATTCATGCTGGAATTATGGAAGCTTATTGGTCCGGAAACTGATATCCCTGCAGGAGATATTGGTGTTGGTGGAAGAGAAATTGGCTATTTATATGGAATGTATAAAAAATTAACCCACAAGCATACAGGAGTATTAACCGGAAAAGGATTAAATTGGGGTGGTAGTTTGATAAGACCTGAAGCAACAGGTTTTGGCACGGTTTATTTTACAGAAGCAATGTTACAAACCCAAAATGATTCAATTAAGGGAAAAATAGTTGCTGTTTCCGGTTTTGGAAATGTAGCATGGGGAGCAGTACAAAAAATAAATGAACTGGGTGGTAAAGTTGTTACACTATCGGGGCCTGACGGTTATGTTTATGACAGTGATGGAATAAGTGGTGAAAAAATTGATTATATGCTTGAATTAAGAGCATCAAATCAGGATATTGTAAAACCTTATTCTTATGAATTTCCAAATGCCCAATTTCACCAGGGTAAACATCCGTGGGAAGTAAAATGCGATGTTGCAATACCTTGTGCTACTCAAAATGAGCTGAATAAAGAGGATGCTGAAAACCTGATTAAAAATGGTTGTATTTGTGTAGCAGAAGGTGCTAATATGCCTTCAACACCCGAAGCTATTGAAGTGTTCCAGGAAAATAAAATTTTGTATGGCCCTGGTAAAGCAGTTAATGCCGGCGGTGTTGCTACATCAGGTTTGGAAATGTCGCAAAATACAATGAAACTGAATTGGCCTGACTCTGAAGTGGATGAAAGGCTACGTCACATTATGAGCAGTATTCATGAATCATGTGTTAAATATGGAAGAGAAGAAAATGGATATATTGATTATGTTAAAGGAGCTAATATTGCAGGCTTCCTTAAAATTGCACATTCGATGCTAGACTTAGGAGTTGTTTAATTAATGTCTGGCCTTTAAGTCATAAACTTGATCAACTGTAAATAAGCACCAAATCCCAATAAAAAGTCGATAATCGGCAATAGACAAATAAATACAAGAACACTTGAACACTTAAACAC
>JADFUO010000400.1 GCA_015222115.1 Bacteroidota bacterium
AGTCTTGGAGACAAAGCAGATCAGGGAGAGCATGTAAAAGAATTGGGAAAAATAAAACAATACAGAGAAAAAATTAAAAATAGTGGCGATGAACATTTTTCTTTTTACTCAATTGTTTGCAAAAAATTTAAGGTAAAAGAAGCCCCCAAAACAGAGGATTAAAGTAAATAAGCATCTTATATATAAGCTTCATTTTATGAAATTCAAATGGAGAAAATGGAACAGGATTATTCATCGTGATTTTGGTTATTTTTTTTTCGGGATGACGATAATTTATGCGTTATCAGGCATTGCAATAAACCATATTAGAGACTGGAATCCTAATTACGTAATAAAAACCCAAAATATTTCAGTTAATGTTCCTGATGAAATAAATAAAAGTGAGGTTTTAAATATTCTAAAAATATTAGATGAAGAAAAAAACTATAAGAAACATTACTTTCCAAAAGAAGACCAATTAAAAGTATTTCTAAAAAACGGAACTTTAACTCTTAATTTAAATAGCGGAAACGGAATAATTGAGAAGGTAAAGGTCAGACCAATTTTTAAACCTGTAAATTATCTTCATTATAATCCTATAAAATGGTGGACGTGGTTTTCCGATATATTTGCAGGTGCACTGATACTAATTGCAATTTCAGGTTTATTTATTCTTAAAGGAAAAAAGGGAATCACAAAACGCGGGGCATGGTTGACAATATTGGGAATTTTGATTCCGGTTATTTATTTATTAATATTTTATTACTGATTTATTCATCCGATGGATATTTAGTGTCCGTCTATAAAGTCCGAAAATTTAAATAAATATTAAAAATCACAAATGACAAGCACCAAAATACAAATAAATTTCAATGAACGAAATCTCAATATTCAGAGCTGTTTTGAACATCCATCCACCCGTACGGGCGGACAAGTTTTGATCATTGATATTTCGAATTTATCCATACGGACAAGTTTTGTAATTTGTAATTTGATATTTGGTGCTTCATTTTATGTAAATCTTTGACTTTATGGACAGGCACTATTTAATCTGGACTAATTCATAAAAACTACAAATGAACGAAATACTTATAATCATAATATTTTTGCTGTGGTATATATTATCACTTGTAATATCTATGAATATTGGTAAGAAAAGAAAAATAGGAGAGGAGTGGTCGTTTTTTTTCTGTATGATTTTAAGCCCTGTAATTGGAATAATTATTACTTTGACTTCTGCGAAGATAAATAAACCAGAAGCTTATAGAAATTCTATAAACTAATATAAAAAATCTCCCCGACGAATGAGACGGGGAGATTCATCCAATTAATTACTCATCGCTTGCACGAGGCATCTAATTTATTATTCAGGTGATTTAGTGAATTTGTTATAAAGGCATGCAAAAATTGCACAACCTATAAATCCATCAACAAAGCCCCAGCCCAAGCCAATAAATGCACCATACCAAGTTACGGTATAGCCCAGATAAACAGCATCTAATTTAGCAAGTATTCCACCCGAATGCCCGAAAATTAAAAACCAGTAAGTAATGACTAAAATTGCTAAACCCCATACAATTCCTCCTGCAAAAGCAAATGATTTTACATTTAATTTCATAAAAAAACTCCTTTTTGTGAATGTTAAATTGATTAATTGTAAATAAAATTAAAACTTAAAAATATAAAAGTAAATAAAAATCAATCTACAAACAAAAAATCTATTTGTTTTCTTGATAAATCGACATCCTTAACCTTAATATTTACTTTATCACCGAGCTTATAGGTATTACCAAAAGACTGACCAATTATGCGGTAATTATCTTCATCAAGATAATAAAAATCATCTTTCATATCTTTTAGGTGTATCATGCCCTCACATTTATTTTCCTCAATTTCAACATAAAGCCCCCATTTGCTAACACCTGAAATCAAACCGCAAAATTCTTTTCCAACCTTATCTAATAAAAATTCAGCTTGTTTATATTTAATTGAATCGCGTTCGGCACAAACAGCTTTTCTTTCCATTTCAGAAGAGTGCTCACAAATTTCTTCGTATTCTTTTTGATTTACCGATGGTTCATTATGTAAATACCAATTTAACAGACGATGGGTTACAAGGTCGGGATAACGCCTGATAGGTGATGTAAAATGTGTATAATAAGGAAAAGCCAAACCATAATGACCAATGTTATGAGTTGAATATTCAGCCTTTGACATTGTTCTGATGGCTATGGTTTCAATCATGTTTTCCTCGGCTCTTCCTGATATTTCCTTAAATAAATTGTTCAGCGATTTTGAAATATTTTTCTGTGTGCTGATATTTAAATTATAACCGAGTTTTTCTAAAAACTGAACGAATGTATTTAGTTTTTCAGCATTAGGTTTATCATGAATGCGGTAAATAAAAGTTTTTGGTTTATGTTTTCCTTTCATTTTTCCGATAAATTCAGCTACGTGATTATTTGCCAGCAGCATAAATTCTTCAATAAGTTTATTTGCTTCTTTTTGTTCTTTAATATAAATGCCTATGGGTTTTCCGTTTTTATCAAGATTAAATTTTACTTCTTGTGTTTGAAAATTTATTGCTCCATTTTTAAAACGCTCATTTCGTAATTTTGTGGCAAGGTCATTCAAAACACATATTTCTTCGGCATAATTTCCTTTTTCCGTTTCAATAATCTTCTGAGCTTCTCCGTAATTGAGTCTGCGATTGGAATTTATGATGGTTTTGCCAAACCACGTATTAACAATTTTTGCATTTTTTTCCATTTCGAAAATGACAGAAAAACATAATTTTTCTTCATTGGGTCTTAATGAGCAGACAAAATTGGAAAGCTTTTCAGGCAGCATAGGAATAACCCTGTCAACAAGATAAACGGACGTTCCTCTTTTATAAGCCTCTTTATTGAGTTTTAAACCGGGTTTAACATAGTGAGAAACATCAGCAATATGTATACCTACCTCCCAGTTGCCGTTATTTAATTTTTTAAGCGACAGGGCATCATCAAAATCTTTGGCGTCACGAGGATCAATAGTAATAGTAAAAACCCGTCTATAATCTCTACGGTTTTTCATTTCAGAGTTTGTTATTTCAGCACTAATATTTTCAGCTTCTTTTTCAGCATTGGCAGGAAAGGATAAAGGAAAATCATATTCAGCCAGAATGGATTGCATTTCCACATTATTATCGCCGGGATATCCGAGAATTTTTATTACTTCTCCGAAAGGATTTTTAGAATGTTCGGGCCACTCGGTAATACTTACAATAACTTTTTGACCGTTTTTTGCTTTGTTGATAGCACTTTTGGGAATAAAAATATCAACAGGTAAAGATGTGCTGTCGGGCACGAGAAAAGCAAAGTTCCTGGTGATTCCAATAGTTCCTACATGCTGTTTTTTGTCGCGGGATATTATTTCAATTATTTGGCCCTCGGTTTTTCTGCCTTTCCTTTTAGGAAAAAGAAATACTTTAACCTTATCGCCGTTAAGGGAGCGATAAGTGTTATTAGCCGAAATATAAATATCTTCCCCACCGTTTTCAGGTATAACATAAGCTTTACCGGTTCGTTTCATATCAACAATACCGGTGATGTAAGATTTTTTCCCCATAAAGTCATTAATTAATGCGGAGTTAAGTTTAAATTTTCCGGGCTTAATTTCATAAATTTCGTTGTTTTCGGAAAGCTCCTTCAAAACAGTAATAATCAAATCTTTACTTGCCTGATTTTTAGTTCCGAGTAAATGTGATATCTGTTTATAATTATAAGCCCTGAAAGGATTATTACTAAATATAC
>JADFUO010000401.1 GCA_015222115.1 Bacteroidota bacterium
GGATTTGGTTGAACTCGGCGGGGCATTCAGTATTTCAAACATCAATGATTTAATAAAGATAATCAACAAATTGTTGAAAAATCAAAGCTATTATTTAAAATGTTCGGGAATCTGTAAAAATTATATTCTTGAACAAACAGGTGCCACAAAAAATATTATTAAGGAAATTAATAAAGTGAAATTGATGGAAATTGATGGAAATTGAATTACTAAGGGTTGAGCTTTTTATAAAATTTGAAATAATAAATTAAAAATGCCATAAAGACACCATTAATTATGAATACAAAAATAATTAAAGTTAACAAGGTTGCGGATACTGAAAATATTGTCTTTTTATTACCCGATTTAAAAAATCTGACTACAGATATTTTATCTGAAACTGAGATAAAATATACAAGGCAACAACATACTAAAAACAAAAAAGAGCTGATATCTTTTAATCACATCACAAATTGGATTTTTATCCAGTTTATCAAAAATGAAAAGATTAAATACAAAAAACTTGAATTGTGCAGAAAAGCCGGAGATAAAATATTAGCTGAAATAAACGGTAATAAAATAAATAATATATTTATTAATAATGTTGAAGGAAAGGCAGATGAAACCTTAGCTTTCGCAGAAGGGATGGCTCTAAGTAATTACCGGTTTCTGAAATACAAAAAAGAAAAAAAAGAAAAAGAAAATTCGCTGAAAACAATTAATATTTTTTCAAAGGCTGTAAAAAAAGCTGAAATTGACGAATTGAACATAATAATCAAGGCAACTAATATTTGTCGAAATCTGGTTAACGAACCGGTTTCATTTTTAAATGCTGTAACCCTGTCAAAAGAAATTAAAAAAATGGGCAGGGAAACAGGTACAAAAGTTGAGGTTTTAAACAAGAAAAAAATTGAAGTTTTAAAAATGGGAGGTTTGCTTGCAGTTAATAAAGGCAGTATTGACCCACCTACATTTACAATTATTGAATGGAAGCCCGATTCGCCGGTAAATACAAAACCTTATGTTTTTGTTGGAAAAGGGATTGTTTTTGACACCGGCGGCTTAAATATCAAGACAGGCAATTTTATGGAAAATATGAAAAGCGACATGGCAGGTGCTGCTGCTGTTGCTTCTGCAATTTATGCAATTTCAACGGCTAAACTTCCGGTTCATGTTATAGGTTTGATACCTGCAACTGATAACCGTCTTGACGGAAATGCTTATGTTACCGGTGATATTATTACAATGTTTGATGGAACCTCTGTTGAAGTCATCAATACTGATGCCGAAGGCAGAATGATTTTGGCAGATGCACTTAGTTATGCTAAAAAATATAATCCCAAACTCGTTATTGATTTATCTACTTTAACCGGGTCAGCCCAAAGAGCAATCGGAAAATACGGAATTGTAGGGATGGAAACAAAATCAGAAAAGGAATTTAAAGAATTGCAAAAAAGCGGAAAAAATGTTTATGAACGTGTTGTTGAATTTCCTTTCTGGGATGAATATTCCGAAGAGCTAAAATCAGAAATTGCTGATATAAAAAATATTGGCGGCACAACAGGCGGAGCAATTACTGCAGGAAAATTTCTTGAGCACTTTACAAAATATCCATATATCCATCTCGATATTGCAGGACCGGCGTTTTTAGAAAAAAAAGACAGTTACAGGGGTATTGGAGGAAGCGGAACAGGTGTAAGATTATTGTTTGATTTTATTAAAAGTAAGTGCTGATTGGGTTTTATCTGAATAATTTCATGTAAACCTTAACAATTCCTAATGCAGCGAAGCTGCAAACAAATTGATTTAAGAACACCGATTAACGATTTTTGATTTTAGAATTAATGATGAATTATGAGTGATGAATTACTAAACATAATGTGGTGCAGGACTAAAGAGTTTGTGTGAAAATAAAGAATAGCTTATAAATATAAGAGTAGCACCACAATTTATTGTGGTGATTTTAAGGTATATAAATATTAACGCTCAGTCCGCTTCAGCGGACTTTATACTGACAAATTGTATTTTAACACAGTCTCCTCTCTAAAGGTACAAATAGACAAACCTATACAGCAATTTTAATCCCGAAATTTCGGGACTGAAATAAAAGTTTGTTTAAAAAACAAAGTTATATAAGATAATAGCATAGATTGGGCTAAAGCCTCAAGGAAGTTGGAAAAGAATTTTTCTCCCCTATTCTTTAGACTTTAGTCCGTTTTTCTTTTTTATTGTTGCCATAAATCTTATCTTTGCAAAAAAACATCAACTACAATGAATAACATTCCTGAAAAAGAAAAAAAAATAAAAGTTGGAATTACTCACGGTGATATCAACGGGATAGGTTATGAAATTATAATTAAATCATTTATTGATTCCCGTATCTTTGAAATTTTCACCCCTGTTGTCTTTGGTGTTTCAAAAGTTGCATCTTATCATAGAAAGGCTTTAAATATTAATGATTTTAGTTTTAATTTGATTAAAAAGCCCGAATATGCCAATCCTAAACGACCTAACATAATAAATTGCTATGATAGAGATGTAAAAATTGAACTTGGCAAATCCACCCAAACTGCAGGTGAATTATCATTACTTGCACTTGAATCTGCAATAAAAAGCCTTAAAAATAATGAAATAGATGTACTTGTTACGGCACCCATAAATAAGAAGAATATTCAGTCTAAGGATTTTAACTTTCGCGGACATACCGAGTACCTTGCTCAAAGATT
This sequence comes from Bacteroidota bacterium, assembly GCA_015222115.1. Taxonomy (GTDB): domain Bacteria; phylum Bacteroidota; class Bacteroidia; order Bacteroidales; family JADFUO01; genus JADFUO01. The sequence continues at coordinate 2,706 of JADFUO010000401.1, forward strand.
CGAATGTGATAAATTCCTGATGCTGATGATCAGTGAAAATTTCAGGATAGGGGTAGTTACCGGTCATATCCCATTGAAGGATGTAGCCAGTAAATTATCGCAGGAAATTATTATTGACAAACTCAGGATCATGAATGATTCTTTAATCAAAGATTTTAATATTAGAAAACCCAAAATTGCCATACTCGGACTGAATCCTCATGCAGGTGATGATGGTTTAATAGGAAAAGAAGAACAGGAAATTATTATACCGGCAATAAAAAAAGTATTTGATGATGATATTTTGGTTTATGGACCTTATCCTGCCGATGGATTTTTCGGGTCAAATACATATTCTCAATTTGACGGTATTTTAGCCATGTACCACGATCAGGCAATGATTCCTTTTAAAGCCCTTTCGTTTGGAAGCGGTGTGAATTTCACGGCCGGCTTACCTTACGTCAGAACATCTCCTGCACACGGAACAGCTTATGAAATTGCAGGCAAAAATGAAGCATCACCCGAATCGTTCAGGCAGGCAATATTTTTTGCAATAGATATATATAAAAACCGGCAGATTTATGAAGAATTAAACAAAAACCCGCTTAAAATCAGCACATCCGAACAGAATAATTCACTAACATAGCCAGTCTGCAGTCCTAAATCTGCAATTTTTTTGCCTGCTAAAGACTGCTGACTGTCAACTTGATTAACTATTATTTTATATTAATCCCGAATTAACATTTATTATGCCCCGAATAGATTATCCGGTTTCTGAAATTGAAAAAATTGTAAAAGGTGATTTGATATCCAATCAATCCCATGATATTCCCATAAAAGATATTCTTATAGACAGCCGCAGACTTATCTCACCGGATAATTGCATTTTTTTTGCTCTGGTAAGCAAAAGAAACGACGGACATAAATATATTGAAGAGCTATATAAAAAAGGTATCAGGTACTTTATTGTTTCACATCTGCCCCAAAATTTCAAGGAATATAAAAACACTGCATTTATTCTTGTTAAAAATACACTTAATGCCTTGCAATTGTTAAGTGCTGCACATCGCAAAAAATTTGATATCCCTGTAATCGGTATTACCGGAAGTAACGGAAAAACCATAGTAAAAGAATGGCTATACCAATTGATGAGTGAAAATATTAAAATTATCAGGAGTCCGAAAAGTTATAATTCACAGATAGGTGTTCCGCTTTCCGTTTGGCAAATGGAACAAAAATATGATCTTGCAATTTTTGAAGCAGGTATATCCGAGCCGGATGAAATGGATAAACTTCAAACAATTATTCAGCCTACTATCGGAATTTTTACAAATATCGGACAAGCTCATGATGAAAATTTTATCCAAACAAATCAAAAAGTGGGGGAAAAATTAAAATTATTTACCAAAGTTGATACACTAATTTATTCCCCCGATCATGCTGAAATACAGGAA
>JADFUO010000402.1 GCA_015222115.1 Bacteroidota bacterium
ATAGTTAAGGAGCAGTGTTGCTTAAAAATATTATAAATACATTTTTACTCCCAGCACATCAAAATAATATTTTGGCTAAATAATCAGATGAGTGACTTTTAATTTCATATATTTTTATATTTGCAGAACATTTAATTTTTAATTAAAAAAATTATGGGTAATGAACACTTTTCGGTTATAGATTATGCAGTATTTATTGCTTATGGATTATTAATTGTTTTTATTGGCCTTTGGGTTTCGCGAACAAAAAAAGGGAAGAAGAAGACTGCACAGGATTATTTTCTTGCAAGTAAAGCATTGCCATGGTGGGCTATTGGTGCTTCGCTTATTGCTGCAAATATATCTGCCGAGCAAATGATAGGTATGGCAGGCTCAGGGTTTGCGATTGGTTTAGGGATAGCTTCGTATGAATGGATGGCGGCAATTACATTGATTTTAGTAGGAAAATATTTCCTTCCAATATTTCTGAAAAAGAAAATTTATACAATGCCGCAGTTTCTTGAGATGAGATACGATGGCAGGGTACGAACAGTTATGGCTACTTTTTGGTTGTTAGTATATGTTTTCGTAAATCTGACATCAGTATTATATTTAGGTGCTCTTGCTTTGTACACAATAATGGGAATTCCTTTGATGTACGGAATAATCGGACTTGCTTTATTTGCTGCGATTTATTCAATTTACGGAGGTTTAACTGCAGTTGCCTGGACAGATGTTGTTCAGGTTATTTTCCTGATAGGTGGCGGCTTGCTCACAACTTATCTTGCTCTTGATGCTGTTTCAGGAGGTAATGGATTCATAGCAGGCTTTAAAGACCTTCTGGAGCAGGCACCCGATAAATTTGACATGATACTTCAAAAAGGAAAATTACTGATACCTGACGGACAGGGAGGTATGAAAGATGCTTATATTGATTTGCCCGGCATAAGTGTATTGGTCGGCGGAATGTGGATAGCAAATATTTCATACTGGGGATTTAATCAATATATTATTCAAAGAGGATTAGCAGCAAAAAGTATAAAAGAAGCACAAAGAGGTGTTATCTTTGCCGGCTTCCTGAAAATCTTAATCCCATTGATTGTTGTGATTCCCGGTATTGCAGCTTTTGTTTTGACTAAAGATTCTTCAACAGTTATTGAACCTTCCGATAAAGCCTATCCATGGTTATTACATGAGTTTGTGCCTGTTGGTGTTAAGGGACTTGCTTTTGCAGCACTTGCTGCTGCCATTGTTTCTTCGCTGGCTTCAATGCTTAATTCAACTGCTACAATTTTTACTATGGATATTTATAAAAGATTTATTAATAAAAAAGTAAGCGAAACAAAAATGGTTACTGTTGGCAGGATAACCAGTTTTGCTGCATTAGTAATTGCAGTGTTAACGGCAAGGCCTTTATTAGGCAATTTAGACCAGGCATTTCAATACATACAGGAATTTACAGGCTTTGTTACTCCCGGTGTTGTAGTTATCTTTTGTTTCGGCTTGTTCTGGAAAAGAATAACTGCAAATGCAGCATTATGGGTTGCAATACTTACAATTCCTTTGTCATTTGCCTTTAAGATCTTTTGGTCCGGCTTGCCATTTTTAGACAGGATGGGTGTTGTATTTCTTGTTTTAGCTGCTATTGCAATTATTATCAGTTTTATTGAATCCAAAACTGACGACCCGAAAGGAATTACTTTATACAAGGGATTGTTTCATACAGGTACACCATTTAATATAGGTGCAATTGTTTTGTGTGCAATTGTTTCAGCCTTGTATATTATTTTCTGGTAAAAAAAACCGCAACTCGTATATTTACTAATTATCAATCTATAATTTGAATTTCGGAACATTCATTCGGTCTCCCTTTGGTCGTTGGAATACTGGAATATTGATAGCATTTATATTTTCCTGTTTTCCGCATTGGGATACCTTAAACACAAATATTTATAAAGAATTTTTTTATTTGTTCTTTTGGCTTGAACCAAAAGTTCAAGACTTCTTAGAATTCCCATAAAAATCTCTAAGCAGCAATAAAACCCCGCAATCCAAGCCGCTCACTTTTTTTTTAGAAGTAAATCTCAGGGTCTTTTAA
>JADFUO010000403.1 GCA_015222115.1 Bacteroidota bacterium
GCTTTAAGTTTTCTGGCACTTTCAATTTTTTCAAAATCCTCGCCCGAAACAAAATATCCTGATTTACCTATTCCAAATGGGTCACCAATAAGATAATTCGTTACTGTATTAATATTCCTGATCTTAGCTGTATCCAGACGAGTTAACAGATCATTAGAATAATTGGACGGCATAACATGACCTTGTATAGGATTAATTTCCTTATTATAGGGCTTATATTCACCAATATCGGTAAACGCAACAATATTACGGTTTTCGGTTACAGCCGCACCAATATTTGTTACCCAAACCTCCATCCTGATAATATTAATATTAGAAGCTATTATCGGCAGATTTTTCAGTGCTTCATTATAACGGTTACTGATTTTTCCTTTGCTGTCAGTCACATCATCCCTGAAATACTGGGCTATAAAAAAGTGTCTATTTTCTTCATAATCAACTGCGGTTAAACTATATTCATTGGTTTGTGCCCCACCCTGAACAGTAATCGTTGAAGTTTCGCTTTCCTGTTGAGAAAAAATACTGGTAACGGTAGTTCGCCCGAATTGCAGTTTTGCTTTGATACCAAATAAACTCTGACAACCTGTAATAAGAGTTGTTGGCAAAGACATTGAAACATCACCGGCTTCAATTATTTTAATGATCTCATCTTCTTTACCTTCATATTTCAGGGCTAATTTATTTTCAAATTCAAAAGTTGCCTCAGTGTTATAATTTGTTTTAAATTCTATTTTATCACCAATTTTGGCAATTACATTCATTTGAATTTTTTCCTGAAAATCAAAATTCACTGTTCGTCTTTGTCTTACATCCAAAGTAGGATCATCTCTATTGTTGGCTAAAACTCCAAAAATCAATTCGGCAGAACCCTGTGGACGAATATCAATGGTGCTGCCTCCGAATATTCTGTCAAATGCTTCTCCGCCAATATGAATCTGAGGTATGATACCTGTCTTTGAATCCATCCCCGAAGTAATTGATCTTTCTTTCCAGTAATCACTGATAGATGTACTTAAATCAAACTCACGATATTCATCAAAAGTCATAAAAGTTGGATTTCTGTAATAGAAATCACCAATTTTTTTAGTAAAAATATACTGGTTAGTTTTTGGATCATATATTATTTCAGACATAATATTGGATGGAGTACCAAGAAACAAAGGATTGGAAGCTTGATCATAATATGGGCTTCCGTCATCATCTTCAAAGGGATATGGAAGTGGAATAACTAATGTTGTATCATTATTTTCAATGCTGTCGGGAGGGAAAAAATCAAAAGTCTGCTCATTAAAATTATTATCTATTGAAGCACTGGAGCCCAATACCAAAACTGAAATAAAAAGTATAAATACAAATTTCAGAAAATATTTTTTAATTAGTCGCTTCAAAAGAAAACCGGAATTTATTTATTCAGTATCCAAAATTATCAGGTTATTTAATAAAAATACTATAAGACAAAACAATCCCTTCCGGCATTTGCCTTGCCTTATAAACCTTATAAAATTTTTAAAGCACTTTTTATTAATTGTTCTACTGATAAATCTTTATTTTCAGTTTGAAGAATTCTATTAAGTGCTTTTTCAGCAGTATTTTTATTAAATCCAAGTATTATCAAACCTGATAACGCTTCATCTTTCTTAGTATTGTGCTGAATTCCCAATTTTTCAGTTGGTATTTTTTCTTTTTCAAGCTTATCTTGCAAATCAACTATAATTCTCTGGGCTGTTTTACTGCCGATTCCTTTAATTGACTGCAATACAGACACATTATTACTAATTATTGCCTCATATAATTCGTTTGGCGATAATGAAGAAAGTATCAGTCGTGCAGTATTTGCTCCCACACCTGATACGGAAATCAGGTGGCGGAAAAGTTTTCTTTCTTCCTCATCGGCAAAGCCATAAAGCAACTGAGCATCCTCACGAACAATAAAATGAGTATATAGCTTGCATTTTTCTTCATCTCCCAATAACGAATAAGTATTAAGAGAAATATTTATTAAATAACCAATCCCGTTTGATTCGATTACTACGTTGGTAAGGTTTTTCTCAACCAGCTTTCCTTCAATATATGAATACATAATTATTTATATTAATTAATTTAACGAGCAAAAATACAAATATTTTTCAGGTGAAAGTAAAAATGCAAAATCTAAAATCTAAAATGTAAATTATTGAGCATCCTTATGAATTGTGATTAGTGAGTGGCAATTTCAGTAAACTAAATTATCAAACTTTGTCTTGATTTATAAATCAGAACATTAATTATTTGATTTCCGCTATGTTTTGAATATATATTTGTGAGGTAAATTAAAATAAAAATTGGTTTGGCGCCAACCAGCAAACAATTAACAAAATTTATTTACAAACATTTAAAAAACAAAAATCATGAAAAATTTATTAAAAAAAACAGGATTAGCCACAATTAGCTTGAGTATTATATTTTTACTTTCAAATTGTGGCGGAGGAACAAGTACTAACGAATATCTTGGCAAATTACCGGGTATAGCTAAAAAGTACACTGAAAAAATTGACAAAACAGAGAAAAAACTCAAAGAGTGTACTGACATGGCAAAAGCTTTTAAACTTGATAAAGAGATAAAATTACTTGATGATGAAGCCGATAAGGCAATTGAGGAATACCTGGCAAACAACCCGCTTAATGCTTTACCATTTGAACAAAAAGCTGATTATCCGTTTACAATAAAGGAAGTTTCCGTAAATACTAAATATAGTTCTTCTATTTCACGATTACAACTTATCACAAAGGTAAAGATTGATCAGGACATTAAAAGTAAATACGGGGGTTTTGAGAGGACAATATTTGCTTACGTAATCGCTGTTGATAAAGAAGGAAATTCCTTAACAGAAAGACCGGGTGTTTTTAGCTCCGGATTTGGAAAACAAGAATTTAAAAAAGGAATGGAAGTTGAGTTAACAGGTTCAATTGATGGTGTAAAGAATTTGGGGAAATTTGAAAAATTCATATTTATTTCCCGTGAAGAATATAATAAGTTAAAATAAAAACCTTAAAAAAATAAAAATCATGAAAAATATAATATTAACATTGATAAGTATATTCGTTTTTTCAATTAGCGGATATTCTCAGGAGTCTGTTACCGTAAGCGGACTCGCTGAAGGAATACAATGGCAAATTATTAAAAAAGCCATATATGAAAGCGGATACAAGATTGGAAAATTTAATCCTGCTGAAAACACTTTACTTACAAACTGGATACAGTGGAAAGCTTTAATGGTTGAGAACCGTGGAATAATAAAAGTCGTACTTTCAGGGCAGGATGCAACACTTTCAATGGTACAGAGGTCCTATAAAACAAAAACCGGATGGGATGATGCTATCGGTAAGCTCTCAAAGAAAAACAAGAAAAAATACCTGCAGGGGCTTGCAGATAAAATAATTGAAATTTCTGCAGTTTGGCTGGAAAAAATATTTTTGTCAGATATTGAACCGAATTCTGCTACTGCCGGTTTTGGTCATACTCCTAAAAATGATAAAGCAATTAAAAACAGTCCGTTGATTATTGGTGAGAAAACTTATTCTAGAGGAATTGGCA
>JADFUO010000404.1 GCA_015222115.1 Bacteroidota bacterium
ATATTACGTGCAGCATAGATTGCTGTCAGAATATCATAAGTGCAATCGGGTAAATTAAGTGTGTCTTTTTTAAAAGCTTGTTTAGTGTTTTCTGTAAAAGAAAAGATCTTATTTGAATCATAGTCAAATTTATATTCATTTTTAATAATAAAACCGCCTTCATAATTATCTCTTTTAAATTCAATAGGTTTTAATGTGTTGGCATCAACATACGAATCAAAATAATCTCTTACCTTAAAAAACCAATCGTATGTTTTGTACGTTTTGCCCCAACTTTTAAGATGATATATGTGCTGTCCGTTTTTAAAAATACTGTCAATTGTAAAATTGACACTACCGGCATCTACCCAAATTAAACCCCAGTTATAAGCAATATTAAACGAAATTTTTTCTCCAGACTTAAAAGTGACATTTTTTTCAAAACATTGGGCTTTAATTTGCAGGTAAGCAGTTGTGAATAGTATTATTAATAGTATTTGAAACAGTGATTTTTTCAAGATATTTACATGTTTATTAGTTTGTAAATGTATTAAAAAAAAGCCCGTAACGATTGTTTTACGGGCTTTTCAGGGTAGCGAGAATGGGATTTGAACCCATGACCTCCGGGTTATGAATCCGACGCTCTAACCACCTGAGCTACCTCGCCATGAATTTAGGTGTGCAAAGATATAAAATATTTTATTTGGTTATTTTATTATTTAAAGATTTATTCGGATTTTAATTTATTGTTTCCCTGTAAACGACTCCTCTTTCTTCCAGTCCTTTTAAAATAAACTCAACACACTCAGGATATTTGCCGATAAATTCGGGGGCTGATACTCCTTTTCTGTTATATAAACCTTTGGCTATCATTCTAACTGCCATGGTTGCGGTATATCCGGTTGTCCTTGCCATTGAATGGGTTTTAGTATCCGGGTTATATTGGTCAAAAAGGTCATAAGTATAGCTAATTTTTTTGCCGTTTTTTTCACCTTCAACTATAACCTGCATTACTGTAATGTCTTCATCGCCTTCTTCAAGCTTCCATTTTGGGAACAGTAGTTTTGCAGTAAAATCCAGCGGTCTTATTTTTTTACCATTAATTTCAATTTCTTTTTTATCAAAAAATCCTGTTTCGCGAAGAATAGCCATTTTTTCAATATGTCCGGGGTAGCGAAGCGTTTTTTCAATCATATTTGGAGCATTAATAGTTTTCATAATGCTTCGCAGACCGTCACTGTTAAATGCTTCAAGTGTGCCGATATTCGGGAAGTTCATCAATTCAGGGTCGGATAGGGCAGGGCGGATAATCTCCTTTCCGTTTTCAATATATCTTGCAGGCCGTGTATATTCTTCAATTACATCAATCGGTGAAAACACAGCTTTGTATTCATAAGGCCACTCACGGATTTTAGGTAAACCGCCAACATATATTTTTACACTTTCGGTTGTTTCAAGCAAATTATTAACATAGCCAATTAAAATATTGCTCATTCCGGGTGCAACACCAATATCGGAAATTGCGATAACATTATTTTTTTTTGCAAGCTCATCCAATAAAAACATGTCTTCTGGAAAAAAAGTAATATCAACAACATTTTTACCTGCTTCAATAATTGCTTTAAGAGTCTGGAAGCCCATAAATCCGGGAACTGCATTCAGTACTAAATCAAAATTTTTTACCAATTGTTTTACATCTTCAGGATTTGACAGGTCTTTTTTGATAGAGTTGATTGTTGTGTTGTCAAATTTATTTAGTGCATATTTATTAATATCTGCAACACTTACTTTAAATTCCTTATCTTTAGCAAGGTCAATAGCCATCGGGCTTCCAACAAG
>JADFUO010000405.1 GCA_015222115.1 Bacteroidota bacterium
AGTTCATGAATTTTTGCATACAGATGTTTGAGTTCAATATCAATGATTTTATAAATATCTTCGCGTTCAAGCGATTCAAAAATAACAACATCATCAATCCTGTTTAAAAATTCCGGGGCAAAAGCTTTTTTTAGTGCATTTTCAATAACACCTTGGGCATAACCTGCTTTTGCCGATCTTTTTGCCACTGTATTAAACCCGATACCTTGCCCGAAATCTTTTATTTGCCTTGAGCCGATATTGGAAGTCATAATAATAATGGTATTTTTAAAATCAACTTTTCTTCCGAGACTGTCTGTAAGCACACCATCATCTAAAACCTGAAGCATAAGGTGGAAAACATCGGGGTGGGCTTTTTCAATTTCATCAAGAAGCACGATAGAGTACGGTTTTCTTCTGATTTTTTCTGTCAGTTGTCCGCCTTCTTCATAGCCAACATAACCAGGAGGTGCGCCGATTAGTCTTGAAACAGCAAATTTTTCCATATATTCGCTCATATCAATTCTTACCAGTGCGTCTTCCGAATCAAAAAGGTATTGAGCAAGTACTTTGGCTAAATATGTTTTTCCAACGCCTGTTGGACCGAGAAATATAAATGTCCCGATTGGTTTATTAGGGTCTTTTAATCCTGCCCGGTTTCTTCTGATTGCTTTAACAACTTTTTTTATTGCTTCTTCCTGACCTATAACAGTATTTTCAAGTTCTGATTCCATGTTGATCAGCCGTTCTCCTTCGTTTTGTGCAATTCTTTGAACCGGAACACCTGTCATCATTGCAACTACTTCAGCAACATTATCTTCAGTAACATCTTCGCGATGGATTTTTGCTTCTTCTTCCCATCTGCGTTTTTCAATTTCTAAGCGATCCTGAAGCTTTCTTTCAAAATCCCTGTATTCTGCTGCTTCCTCAAATTTTTGGCTGTTTATGGCTTTTGTTTTCCTTTGCTTTGTTTCTTCAATTTGATTTTCAATATTTATTATTTCAACCGGAACATGAATATTTTTAATATGAACTCTTGAGCCGGATTCATCAAGTGCGTCAATTGCTTTATCAGGAAGATAACGATCACTTAAATATCTGTTTGTTAATGAAACACAGGCATTAATTGCATCATCTGAATATTTAACCAGATGATGGTCTTCATATTTTTCTTTAATGTTGTTTAGTATTTCAACAGTTTCTTCAGGAGAAGTCGGTTCAACCAGTATTCTTTGAAATCGTCGATCAAGAGCTCCGTCTTTTTCAATGTATTGGCGATATTCGTTTAGCGTAGTAGCACCTATGCATTGAATTTCTCCTCTTGCCAAAGCCGGTTTGAACATATTTGATGCATCTAACGAACCTGATGCATTACCGGCACCGACAATAGTATGTATTTCGTCAATAAATAAAATAATATCAGGATTTTTTTCCAGTTCATTTAAAACGGCTTTCATTCGTTCTTCAAACTGCCCGCGGTATTTAGTTCCTGCAACTAAGGATGCAAGGTCAAGAGTGATCAATCGTTTATTAAACAGTGCCCTTGAAACCTTCCGGTTCACAATTCTTAAAGCTAAACCTTCGGCAATAGCCGATTTGCCAACACCAGGCTCGCCGATCAGGATTGGGTTATTTTTCTTTCGTCGTGAGAGTATCTGGGCAATTCTTTCTAATTCCTTATCTCTGCCAACAATCGGGTCCAATTTGTTCTCTTCAGCAGATTTTGTAATATCCCGTCCGAAATTATCAAGCACAGGTGTTTTTGATTTTGTGTCGGATACTTTTTTAACAGTTCTACCGTAATCTCGTGGCGAATTTTCAGAGTCGTCATCAGTAGTGTCTTCATGTAATTCGTCTTTAGGTTCGTCAACAGTGTAGTAACCGTTTTTTGAAATCATTGCTTTTAATTCTTCTTTTACGCCGTTATAGTCAATTCCCTGTTTTTGCAATGATTTAGTGACTATGTTATTTTCATCTTTCAGAATTGCCAGTAACAAATGTTCGGTTCCTATCAGGTCGCTATTAAATAATTTTGCTTCAAGATAAGTGATCTTTAAAGCACGTTCTGCCTGTTTAATCAATGGAATATTCTCAATTTTTCTTTCTTCTTTTTTTTCATTTTTATTTATAACGGAATGCTCAATTATTTTTCTGATTTCTTTTAAATCCGTACCGAAATATAAAAGAATCTGAACTGCCATTCCTTCACCTTCACGTAGTATGCCAAGTAGAAAATGTTCAAGTCCGATATAATCATTGCCTAATCTTAATGCTTCCTCACGACTGAATGTCATAACGTTTTTAACCCTTTGCGAAAATTTTGCTTCCATTTTATTCTTTCATTTTATCTTTTCAAAAGTAATTGCAAATATATAAAATCTTTATCTTAAAAGCAATATTTATCAACATAAAAGTGTTAGTAATAAAAAAATTAAATTTAGTATTTTTAAGTAATATTTTATTAAATTCGTACACTCTGATATGAATATATAAGAGGTTGATATTGTTAGAATTAAATGATGAAAAAATGCAGAATGGAGAAAAAATTGTAAAAGTTAACATTGAAACCCAGATGAAATCAGCTTACATTGATTATTCAATGTCGGTTATAGTTTCAAGAGCATTACCTGATGTAAGAGACGGTTTGAAGCCTGTTCACAGAAGAGTATTATTTGGAATGCTTGATTTGGGTGTGTTATCAAACAGGACATATAAAAAATCAGCCAGAATAGTAGGGGAGGTGTTAGGAAAATATCACCCACACGGCGATACATCTGTTTATGATGCAATGGTAAGGATGGCACAGGATTGGTCGTTAAGATATCCATTGATTGATGGTCAGGGTAATTTTGGTTCAATTGACGGCGACAATCCCGCTGCCATGCGATATACTGAGGCAAGACTTAGAAAAATTTCAGAAGAAATTCTGGCTGATATTGATAAAGATACGGTCGATTTTCAATTAAATTTTGATGATTCATTAAAAGAACCTACAGTTTTACCTTCAAAAATTCCAAATTTACTGATTAACGGAGCTTCAGGAATAGCAGTTGGGATGGCAACAAATATGCCCCCTCATAATCTCTCTGAAGTTATTGATGGTACAATTGCATATATTGACAACAGGGAAATAACTATACCCGAATTGATGAAATTTATTAAAGCACCTGACTTTCCAACAGGTGCAATAATTTATGGTTATGAGGGTGTTAAAGATGCTTTTGAAACAGGAAGGGGTAGAATTGTTATGCGTGGCGAAACAAAGATTGAAGAAACTTCCGGTGGAAGAGAGCGAATAATTGCCACTTCAATTCCTTATCAGGTAAATAAAGCAGAAATGATTAAAAGAACAGCCGACCTGATAAATGAAAAAAAGATTGATGGTATTTCAGATATACGCGATGAATCGGACCGTAATGGAATGCGGATTGTTTATGAACTAAAAAAAGATGCCATAACTAATGTAGTGCTTAATAAATTATACCAGCTAACATCACTTCAATCTTCATTCAGTGTTAATAATATCGCATTGGTAAATGGAAGACCCAAGATGCTTAATCTTAAAGATCTTATTTATTATTTTGTTGAGCACCGCCATGAAGTAGTAGTTAGAAGAACACAATATGAGTTAAATGAAGCTGAGAAAAAAGCCCATATTTTAGAAGGATTACTGATAGCTCTTGACCATCTTGATGAAGTGATAGCTTTAATACGTGCTTCACATACACCTGAAGAAGCCAGAAACGGCTTAATGGAAAAATTTGAACTTTCCGAAATTCAAGCCAGAGCCATTCTTGATATGCGACTTCAAAAACTTACAGGTCTTGAATGCGAAAAAATTAAAGAGGATTATAATGAATTGCTCAAATTAATTGAACATTATAAAAGTATTCTTGGTGATGAAGCTCTCAGAATGAATATCATCAAGGATGAGCTGCTTGAAATAAAAGAAAAATACGGAGATGAAGCAAGAAGCGAGATAGTTTATTCAGCCGAAGATTTCAGAATTGAAGATATTATTCCGGATGAGGAAGTTGTAATTACTATTTCACATTTAGGATATATTAAAAGAACTCCATTAGTTGAATACCGCCAGCAAAAAAGGGGAGGGAGAGGAGCAAAGGGAAGTAATATAAGGGATGAAGATTTTCTTGAATATCTGTATGTTGCATCTATGCATAATTATATGTTATTCTTTACCGAAAGTGGTAAATGCTTCTGGCTAAGAGTGTTTGAAATACCTGAAGGTGCAAAAACATCTAAAGGAAGAGCCATTCAAAATCTTATAAATATTGAAAAAGATGATAAAGTAAGGGCATTTATCAATGTGAAAGACCTGAAAGACAAAGACTACGTTAAAAATAATTTTATCATCCTTTGTACTCAAAAAGGAACGATCAAAAAAACTTCTCTCGAAGCTTATTCAAGACCCCGTCAGAATGGTATAAATGCAATTAAAATAAATGAAGGTGATATTCTGCTTGAAGCAAAACGTACTAATGGAAACAACGAAGTATTAATGGCAATTAAATCAGGAAGGGCAATAAGATTTAATGAGAAGAATGTAAGACCCATGGGTAGAAATGCAGCAGGGGTGAGGGGAATAAAACTTTCTAATAAAAATGATGAAGTTGTAGGCATGATATGTTTAGAAAATGGTAGTTTTGATATTTTAGTTGTTTCAGAAAATGGTTATGGAAAACGTTCTAACCTTGATGATTATCGTATTACAAATAGGGGAGGAAAAGGCATAAAAACTATCAATATTACTGAAAAAACCGGAAATCTTATCTCCATTAAAGAAGTTCAGGATAATGATGATTTAATGATAATTAATAAATCGGGTTTGATTATTCGTTTGCCTGTTTCCGATTTAAGAGTGATGGGAAGAGCAACACAAGGAGTTCGCCTTATTAAACTCAGGGAAGGCGATGCAATTGCAGCAGTGGCAAAAGTTGAAATATTAGAAAACGGAGATATCGAACAAATAGAGCAATCGTCTGATTCAGAGTATATTGAAAATAATGAAAATGATAATAAGGAATAAAAAAAATAATTAATTTTGCTTTGAATATTAATCTATTCAGATAAAAAAAATAAGTTATGAAAAAAATTGCAATTATTTTGGTAATGATAATGACAGTTTCATTAACCTATGCCCAGAATGCTAAGCGAACCAGTGCTTTTAATTATTTACGTTACGGAAAATTAGATAAGGCAAAAGCAGCAATTGATGAGGCCTGCGTTCATGCAAAAACAATGAACAATGCAAAAACATGGTTTTATAAAGGAAATATTTACCTTGAAATAGCAAACAGCACAGATGAAAAATACAAAGATCTTGATCCCGATCCTTTTAACGTAGCTTATGAAGCATATAAAAAAACAAAGGAACTTGATAATAAAAATGAATATATCCTTGAAATAACACCAAGGATTATGGCATGTGCCGCAGGATTTTATAATAATGGGGTAAAGAATTATAATGAAAAATTATTTATTGAAGCAGCAAACGATTTTAAAAGTGCGTATGATGCAAATATATTTATGGGAACTATTGATACCTCTGCTTTATATAATGTTGCTGTTTCTGCCGAACTTGGTGATGATAAAGAATTAGCCAAAACAACTTATAACGAATTAATTGAACTCAATTATAATAATCCTTCAATGTATGTTTCATTTACAGATATTTACAGGGCAGAGAAAGACTCGATTAAAGCCCTGGAAATAATTCAAATAGGGAGGGAAAGATTTCCAGATGAATTCAGTTTGATAATATCCGAAACTAATTTATTTCTTGCAGCAGGAGATACCGAAAAAGCTCTGAAAAACCTGAAATTAGCAATTGAAAAAGATACTATGAACCCTACGATTTATTCGGCTGTTGGAAATATGTATGACAGAATTGTTGCAGATACAACAAAAACCTATGAAGAAAGGATGGAAGCATTTAAAGAATCGGAAAAAGCATATAAAAGAGCAATTTATTTAAAACCCGATTTTTTTGATGCAGTTTACAATTTGGGAGCACTTTATTTTAATGAAGGTGTAAATGTATTACTTGAAGCGGATGCGTTACCTTACGGCGACCCTAAATATGACGAAGAAAAAGCAAAAGGAGATAAATATCTGGAAGATTCATTACCTTATCTTGAAAAAGCACTTGAACTAAATCCAACCGACTACAATACATTGTTTTCATTAAAACAAATTTATTCACGAACAGGTCAGATTGAAAAATATAATGAAGTAAATGATAAGTTGAAAGAACAATAGAAGGAATTTAGATTTAAGAATTAAGAATTTAGATTTTAGAATTATAAATAAAAAAATAAATAGGAGAGTGTTAAAATTAATGCTCTCCTTTATTGATGAATAGGGTATTTAACATAATATATATTATAAGCCAAATATTTATATTTTAATTTTGCCTTGAGTTTTGCTATCAACTTGTTGATTTATATAAAATCAGTTTTTTTTATTATAACTTTATAGGATATAATTTTGTATTTTAGTAGCCTCTAATTATGAATACTACAATGCAAATAAATCTTTTAGTATTGTCAATTAGCAAAACTATGGTTTCAGTATATTTTCATAAAAGTTAAATGATTTTTAAAAAAATAACCAATATGGCAAAATTTTCTATTAGCAATTTGTTATTGTTTGTATTACTTTTATTACTTTCTTGTAATAAAGATAGTGATCAGGCTTTGTATCAAACAGATAAGCGAATACGATCCATTGAGATATTTAAAAATGAAATCAATATATTAAATAAACATTTTGAATATGTGGATAACAAATTAATAAAGATTACAAGCAATCCTCCATTAAATAATCCAGAAAATATATTTCCTTTCAAACATGAATTTGAATACAGTTCCGAAAATAATGTAAAAGGAAAATATTACATAAAATACATTAATGAGTGGATTTTAGAACGAAGTAGTATACGTAATTATGAGGATGAAAGGATTAAGGAATACATAAATTACATCGAAAGCAATCCGGAAACAAAATTATTAGATAAAATCACATTTGAGTATAATTCGGGGCTGCCATATAATCTTAAATATTATGTTAATTATGGAAATGAACTTAAACTTGACAGAAAAGAATTATGCCAATATTCTGAAGGAGAAATTATTGAAACACAGATTTTCTATAGAGATTATGGGATGGACTCAATGTGCATTAAAAATATATTTATTAGAAATGAGCATCTATTGAACGAAATATTGGAATATGATAGGTATTACACAGGAGAATGGGAACTTAATGACAAACTGTCTTTTAC
>JADFUO010000406.1 GCA_015222115.1 Bacteroidota bacterium
CATCTTTCTCAAAAAAATGATTTTATTATTTATTTCTTTAATTGAAATATGATAATTTTTAATTCTTTTCATTGAGCCAGCCATTTCATTAAGTTCGTGATAATGGGTTGCAAACAAAACCTTTGCTCTAAAAAGCGGATGTTCGTGCATAAATTCTGAAATTGACCATGCAATTGAGATACCGTCATAAGTGCTTGTCCCACGCCCAATCTCATCAAGTAAAATTAAACTCCGGTTTGAAATATTATTTAAAATACTTGCCGTTTCATTCATTTCAACCATAAAGGTTGACTCACCCAATGAAATATTATCCGAAGCGCCAACCCTTGTAAATATCTTATCAATTATTCCGATATTTGCGGTATCAGCAGGCACAAAACACCCCATCTGTGCCATCAAAACAATTAAAGCGGTTTGTCGTAACAATGCGGATTTGCCGGACATATTCGGACCGGTAATAATTATTATTTGTTGTTTTTCGTTATCAAGATATACATCATTCGGAATATATTCCTCGCCTATAGGTAATTGATGTTCAATCACCGGATGTCTTCCGTTTTTTATATCCAGAATATAAGTTTCATTTATTGAAGGGCGTTTATAATTATTTTTTTCGGAGATTGTTGCAAATGAAAGAAGACAATCCAAACGGGCTATTAAAACGGCATCTAATTGGATTGGCTGAATATAATCGGATAAGCTTAAAACCAGTTCGTTAAATAATTTAATTTCAAGAGCCATTATTTTTTCCTCAGCTCCCAGTATCTTCTCTTCGTATTCCTTTAATTCTTCGGTTATATATCGTTCTGAATTTGTCAGGGTTTGTTTGCGGTGCCATTCGTCAGGAACTTTGTCTTTATGAGTATTTGTTACTTCAAGATAATAACCGAAAACATTATTAAATCCGATTTTTAATGACGGTATTCCTGTCTGCTCAATTTCGCGTTGCTGAATCTTTTTTAAATAATCTTTACCCGAAAAAGCCAGTTCCCTTAAGTTATCCAGCTCTTCGGAAACGCCTTTTGAAATTACATTTCCTTTATTGAGCAAGGCAGGCGGATCAGAATTTATTTCTTTATCTATTCTTTGCCTGGCAGAATTACAAAAATTCAATTGCTCAGCAATTTTTTGCAGTGATTTTTCAGAGGATGCTGAACAGGCATTTTTAATTTCCTCAACAGCGTATAATGCTTTTTTTAACTGAATTAATTCTCTTGGATTAATTTTTCCGACAGCCACTTTTGAAATTAATCGCTCAAGGTCACCGGTTAATTTGATGTTTTGTTTGAGGACTTCGCAAAAATCTGGATTTTTTAATATATATTCTACAATATCAAACCGTTCTTCAATTGGTTGCTTATCTTTTAAAGGAAGAACAATCCATCTTTTTAGAAGCCTTGCACCCATAGGAGAAATAGTACGATCAATAACATCAAGCAAAGTAGCAGCATTTTCATAAGGCGAAAATAATAATTCAAGATTTCTTATTGTAAATTTATCTAACCAAACATATTTATCTTCTTCAATCCTTGAAATTTTACAAATATGCTGTACTTTGTCATGGTGGGTTTCAGCCAGATAATGAAGAGCTGCACCGGCTGCAATGATGGCATTTTTCAGGTTCTCAATACCAAAACCTTTTAATGAATTTGTAGCAAAGTGTCTTAATAAAAGTTCATAAGAAAATTCTTCGGTAAATACCCAATCATCAAAAGTATTTATATAAAATTTATCGCCGAAATACTCAAAAAATTTATTACGTCTATTTTTCTGAATAATAATTTCACTTGGAGTAAAACTCTGGAGTAATTTATCAATGTATTCAATGGACCCTTGTGCTACAAAAAATTCGCCTGTGGAAATATCCAAAAATGAAACGCCTGAATTTTTTGAATCCAAATGAACACCGGCTAAAAAATTATTTTCTTTTTGTTCAAGGATTTTATCATTATATGAAACGCCTGGAGTTACCAATTCGGTTACCCCTCTTTTAACAATTTTTTTTGCTAATTTCGGGTCTTCCAACTGATCACAGATAGCAACCCGCTGTCCTGCTTTTACAAGTTTGGGCAAGTATGTATCAATTGCATGGTAAGGGAATCCTGCTAATTCAATATATGAAGCTATACCATTTGCCCTTCTAGTTAAAACAATACCTAATATATTTGAAGTTTTTATGGCATCTTCTCCAAAGGTTTCATAAAAATCACCAACCCGAAACAACAACAATGCATCAGGGTATTTTGCTTTTATAGCATTGTATTGCTTCATTAAGGGTGTTTCCGCTATTTCCCTTTTCTTATTCAACTTATCTGAAATTAATTTTATGATTTAGAAAGCAAAGTTAAAATTAATAAATGAAATAAAGCAAAACATCTTAACTTATAAAACTTGTTTTAAAAATAACTAATTACCTTTGCAACCATTATCTGAACTTTTATTAAAAATATGCGGAAACTCAAAAACAGCGAGCTTAACAGGTTATCAATAGATGAATTCAAGCATGCAGACAAGATGCCTGTTATTATAATATTAGATAATATCAGAAGTTTAAATAATATTGGTTCTGTTTTCAGAACTGCAGATGCATTTAAGATTAAAAGTATTCATTTATGCGGTATCACAGCCAAGCCACCACATAAAGACATTCATAAAACTGCTTTGGGTGCTACGGATTCTGTTAATTGGAAATATTTCAGAAACACAAATGATTCAATAGATTATTTAAAAGAAAAAAAATATACTATCTTTGCCATTGAGCAGGCAGAAGAAAGCATTTCACTGGAAAGATTCAATCCAGTACCATATAATAAAATTGCTCTTGTATTTGGTAATGAAGTTAAAGGAGTATCAAATGAAATTATGGATAAAGTAGATGGATGCATTGAAATTCCTCAGTTTGGCACAAAACATTCATTAAATATCTCTGTAAGCACAGGCATTATTATATGGGATTTATTTATTAAATTAAAAAAAACGTAACTTTATAAAAACTAAAGGCGTATAACCTTCAAAAATTTAATTTTATACAAAAAAATATTTTTTAGAATAATTAAGTATTCAATTCAAAAATTTAATAGTTTTGTAAAAAAAATTAAATTAACAACTTCTTGTTAATTTTTTTCACATAAAAATTTGA
>JADFUO010000407.1 GCA_015222115.1 Bacteroidota bacterium
AAGTGAGCGGCTTGGATTGCGGGGTTTTATTGCTGCTTAGAGATTCTTATGGGAATTCTAAGAAGTCTTGAACTTTTGGTTCAAGCCAAAAGAACAAATAAAAAAAATCCTTTATAAATATTTGTGTTTAAGGTGTCCCAATGCGGAAAACAAGACAGGAATTATAAAACTTTACTTTGCCCTTGGATGGAATTGCATAATTGCATCACGCAAATACTCACGGTCTAAGTGTGTATAAATTTCTGTTGTTATAATTGATTCATGTCCCAGCATTTCCTGAACTGCCCTTAAGTCTGCCCCACCATCAACCAAATGGGATGCAAACGAATGCCTGAAAGTATGCGGACTAATAGTTTTTTTTAAACCAATTTTTCCGGCAAGTTCTTTAATAATAATAAAAATCATTACTCTTGATATTTTCCTACCTCTTTTATTCAGAAAAAGAATATCTACACTATCTTTCTTTACAGGAAAATGATTTCTGATATTTTCAAGATAAATATTAATATGCTTCTGAGCTGAGTTTCCAATTGGCACTAATCTTTCTTTATCACCTTTGCCTATGATTTTAATAAAACCCTCATTAAAATATAAATTTGAAATTTTTAATCCTGTTAATTCCGAAACCCGTAATCCACAACCATATAAAGTTTCAAGTATTGCCTTATTACGAACACCTTCAGGTTTGCTTAAATCAATTGCTTCAATAAGTTTGTTTATTTCTTCAATACTTAAAGTGTCAGGAAGTCTTCTTCCAATTTTTGGTGATTCAAGCAATTCGGTAGGATTTACTTTAATTATATCTTCTAAAAGCAAGTATTTGTAAAAAGCTTTTATTCCTGATATTATCCGCGATTGCGACCTTGCACCCATTCCTAACTCATTAATCCACTTTAAAAAATCCTGTAAGTGTTTTAATTCAATTTTTTCAGGAGTGATATTTAATTTTTGACAATCTAAGTATTGAACGAATTTTTCAATATCATGAATATATGCTTCAATAGAATTAACTGATAAAGATCTTTCTAATTGCAGAAATGCTTTAAATCCTTTTATGTATGATTGCCATATCATATTTTAAAAGAAGCTATCATAATCAGGATAGTAAAATCTTTTGCGGGCAATTTCAATTGAATACATAAAATTAATAACATCTGACTCAGAGCATAACTCTCCATCTCCATCAAATAATTCAACATGAATCTCTGCAAAATTTATTCTTGTTTTTGTTAACAGGGCTTTTAAAGTTATTTTTCCTTTATTGCAATAAACAGGTTTTTTGAATTTTGTTTCCATTTTTGAGGTAACGCCTGCTGTTTTCAGCTTAATCTGGACACACCAACTTGCTATTTCATCCATCAGGGCTGCCTGTATGCCTCCATGCAAAACATTATTGTAACCCTGAAAATATGATTTTGGCAACCATTCGCTAATGATATACTCATCATCTTCAAAAAAACCCATTTGCAGTCCGTTTACATTATTTGGCGAACAGCCAAAACAATTGTAACCTTCTATTTCGGTATATGGATTTAAAATTCTGCGTCTCATTAATCTATAGTTTAGCTATTTCTTCTTCTTAAATTTTGTCTTTTTAATCAAATTTCCTTCCTCATCATACTCAAACCAATAACCTTTTTTTTCTCCTTCGGAATATGAGCCGGTGATTTTAATTTTACCGTTTTTATAATATTCTGTATAAATGCCATTTTGTTTGTTTGATTTATAATACTTTTCACTTTGCAGAGAATCATTATTATAATAGGTTTTTTGAACACCATCAAACAAATCATCCAAATAGCTATATTCAGCAATCAATTTACCTGATGTATTATACCATTTTGTCACCCCGCATTTTTTACCATTCTTATACTTGCTTTCTTCCTGTGTAACTCCTTTATCATAATATAATATTTTTAATCCATGTATCTTACCGTCTTTATAATTAATCTTTGATAATGCTCTTCCGCCGTATTTATATTTTATTGAAAGTCCATCCAATAAACCGTTCTTGAAATTTTCATGAACTTTTAAATATCCCCTGTTATCTAAAACAACACTTAAACCGTTTTTTTTGCCATCTTCATAATATTCAATTTTATTTATGAGTCCATTCGCAGAAACAGTAACCCAATTCCCTTGTTTTTTATTATCAACATAATAACCCGATGATACTAATTTACCTGCCTTTTCCTGATAGAATCCCTGTTTGATTTCATTTTTTAATGTATCCTGTACATTTGAATTTACATTTTGAGCATTTACCATAATAAAGGTAAACAAAACAATAATAATTAAAGCTATTTTATTCATAATTTTTAATTTAATAATATTTATAATAAATTTTAAAATTTTCAGCCTGCTAAATTAATTAAAATATTTAGGAAATATCAAAAACGGATAATGTTATATTGTGCCTGTTCATAAAGTCAAACAAATTTTAAATTAAAGCACCAAATAAATCAAACATGTCGGCTTTTGTAATTTTTGTTTTATAAAATTCACCAATCCTGCAATTGTTTTCAGATTTTTCAATCAAAACTTCATTATCAACTTCCGGAGAATCATATTCCGTTCTGCCAATAAAATAATTATCTTCTTCCCTATCAATTAAAATTTTAAATTTATTACCAACTTTCTTTAAATTATTTTGATACGAAATATCTTGCTGAATTTGCATTATTTCATCAGCTCTTTGTTGCTTGATTTTTTCAGGAATATTATCTTTTAAAAAATAAGCAGGAGTGTCCTCTTCGTGTGAATAAGTAAAAATACCTAATCTGTCAAATTTTGATTCAATAATGAATTTTTTCAAATCTTTAAAA
>JADFUO010000408.1 GCA_015222115.1 Bacteroidota bacterium
GGTGTCCCAATGCGGAAAACAGGAGATACCGTGTGAAAATACAATTTTTTTGGTAAAAGTCCGCTGAAGCGGATTGATAGTTGCACTGTAACTGACTTTAAATCACTTAATTCTTAACAATTTTTTTTGTCACAGAAATGAAATTATCTGAATTAGATATGGATAATAAATAAATGCCTTTTTGTAAAGACCGGACCGGTATTTTTATAATGTGGTTTCCTTGAGATAAATTACAATTTTCGGAATAAATAATCTGTCCTAATAAGTTGGATATGTTTAAAGATAAAATTTGTGAAGTTTTTAAATTAATTTCAATATTCAAATTGTTTGTTGCAGGATTTGGAAAAACATTACTGATTGTAATATCAGGTTCGTAAAAAATATCTTCTATGCCTGTTATTTCATGATCACATACTTCAAGGATTATATCATCTACTGTTGGGTTGCTTTCGTTAATAGTTACTATCACCGGCATAGTATATTTACCTGTAAATTCAGCATAAAGCTTGTATGTTCCGAAAGCAAGATAATCAAATTCAAAATATCCGTCATTTTCAGAAAAGTCAAAAGTTAGTGGATTATTTTCATTATCAAGCAGTAAAACTTCAACATCAGGTATTGGTTCACCAGGATTTATTGGACTATCATCATACCAGATAACATTACCACCAATTTTACCATTACCCTGATTAGTTCCGTTTGCTTGTAAAAGGTGAACATCCACCGCAAAGTAACTACTGTCATATAATGACATTGTATTTGTGTTTTCCCACATCATACCATCAATAAAATAAGTAGGGATATATTGATTAAAACGGGCTGAATTTGGCGTTAGTCCGATTTTTATCAGATAATCTCCTTCCATTTTTTCGGTAAACCAAAAATATCCCAAAGTATAAAAAATATTAGTGTCAATGGCAACAATATCGTTATTGTTAAAAATCCTGTATAAATAAGCTATGCCTGTATCGGCAGTACTGACGGGGTTGTTGATAGGGTAATCGCCTGCAAAAGCAAATCCTCCGAGGTTGTAATAGTTGGGTGTTGTGATTTGTTTGCAAATAAAATCAACATAACCACCGGCATTTTCACAGATTATTGTCAGGCAAACTTCATAAGTGCCGCTTTCAGCATATTGATGAACAGGATTTTGTTCAAGTGAAATAGCACCATCGCCGAAATCCCATATCCATTCTGATATATTTCCAAGGGAATTATCATAAAAATAATAAAAATTTGGCATATTTGAAGTGGAATCTACAAGGGCAATAAAATCAGCTTGGCAAACAGGAGTAATGGAAATATTAACTGAATCACAAAAAGTGTCGTAACAAAAATTCATTGAGTCGTGATTAGAAACTGTTAAGCAAACGTAATAAATCCCGGTATCCTGATAAACATGAACAGGATTTTGTTCCTCTGAAGTGTTTCCATCACCAAAATCCCATTCCCATGTATCAATATTACCGATTGAGCAGTCGGTAAATTCTACAACCAATGGTTGACTTGGTGGCTGATAATATGTAAATTGTGCAATACATTGCTGTTGAGAAAAAACATTTACAGGTTCGCAGTAAGTATCTTCACAATTGCCTAAACTATCAGCTATAGTTAAACAAACCCAATACATTCCTTCTTCGGCAAAAATATGAACAGGGTTTTGCTCATGGGATGTTGTTCCATCGCCGAAATCCCAGTACCATGATGATATATTGCCACCTATTGGTGGACTGCTAAGGTCAATAAAATTATATGTAAAGGAGTTTAAGCTGTCGGGGTAATAATAAAAATAAGCCTGACAAAAAGATGGAAATGTATCGTTACAAATTATAAAATCAACAACAACCGGATAATCAAAATTGGTTACTGTAGTGTCGTGAACGATAAAATTGCAATCAAAAGTGAATATATAGAGATAGTTTATAGTAAAACCTGACATTGAAATTGAATCGGAATAATATCCGTTTATATCGGTGGTTAATGTATCAAAAACATATTGTTCATTGGTAATTATATAAACTTTATGATTTGCTATTGGCTGGCTTGTTTCAATATCAGTAACATGTCCGCTTACAAAAATTATATCACCGGCATTTAATGATAAACAAAAAGCTAAAGCTGATATTAAAATTAATAGTTTTTTCATTTTTCACCTTTTCTAATTATAAATTAAATATTAATCCGGTTCTTAAACCAATTATATACGGTCGTTTTGCTTGAGAGTTAAATCTTTTATCATAAACCGAATTAATATACTGCTTGTATGTCGGTTCAACAGATAAAATCAGTTTATTATTCAACCGGTAATTAAAACTAACTCCTGCAACAAATTGCCAGTTGGTATTGATTCGTGAAAATGTTTGATTTTCAATTGTGATTATTTTTGCTTCACTGTCTGAAAAATTAACTTCCGGCTCGTATTTATTTAATAAAATTGAAAAAATTGCACCGCCTTTTAAATAGCAGGAAATTCTTTTGAAATCCCAGATTTTGTAACTCAAAGTTAATGGTATTTGTAAATAAGTATATCGGTTAGTGGCTTGCGAAATTGAATAATGCTCAACCGAATCATAAACATTTTCGGTTTTTGTTGTTAAGATTATTGAATCAGGATTTACAGGGTCAACTGTAAATGAAACCACATTTAAATAATAACCCACGCTGTCGTATCTTTCGTAATTGATTTCATATCCTCCGTTATCTCCGGATAATGAGACACCTATGCCGCTTTGCAAAATAAATTTTGAAAAACGGTAGTTCGCACTTATTTCAAATGCATAGTCATATTTATTTGGTTTTGATTGATAAATAATAATGCCCGGAGTAAAGTGAATCCCGAATGCAAGATTGGCTTTCCTGGCATAATCATCTTTTAAACGAATATCAGGCAAAGGCTGAAATGTATTTCTTAAGCCGGAACTTAAATTATTTATTGTTTTTGATTGATGATAGCTGACCAGATTTGATTTTAAGTTTAGCGGCTGAAGACCGGAAATTACCGGGGTATTATTTTTTTGAACAATAATTTTTTGATTGTCAGATGGTTTTTCATCAAGGACTGAAACTATTTTTTTAGTTTCGTTTTTGATTATAATATCGTTGTTCTCAAAAAGATTGTCGCTTTTATTGTCAACAAAAGTTGTTTCAAAAGAAGGCTCTGGCTCTGGTGTTGTGATATATGATTCTTTTTGGTTTAATACTAAATTTGGTTTTATCTCATTTTGAGTGTTGATTTGATTTATTTCCAAATTATGAGATATTTTAATATTGCTGTTTGTTTTTGAGAACGGATAGAAAATATAAATAATAATCCCAGCTCCGATAATAGCAAAAGCAATAAATAAATTTTTAGGATTAAAGAAATTTATCCCGCTAAATTTATCTTTTAAGTAGCCGGCATTAATTCCTTTCCAGACGTTTTTGGAAGGTTTTATTTCGTAATCTCCCAAAGCATTTCTGAAAAGCTTATCAATTTCTTGATTGTTGCCGTTTATGTTATTTTTATCATTTTTCATGATTATTTTGATATTATCATTTTTTGCTGTACTTCAATGATTTTTTTCTTCAAAAATTTTCTTGATTTTGACAACTGCGATTTTGATGTATTTTCTGAAATATTTAACAAATTCGCAATTTCTTTATGACTATATCCTTCTATAGCATAAAGATTAAAAACCATTCGGTAACCGCAGGGTAAACTTTGGATTATTATCATAAGTTGATTATTTGGAAGAATTTTGACTGAATTGAATTTCTCTTCATTTTCATACTCCATAAAATTAAAAAATTCTTCAATGTCTTCAATATCAGAATGATTAGAATGCTTTAAATTACTTTGATAATTATTTAAAGCAGTATTGATCATTATTTTTCTTATCCATCCTTCAAAAGAGCCTTCCTTTCTGAATCTTTTAATATTTAAAAATACTTTAATAAATCCATCCTGCAAAATATCTTCTGCTTCTTGCTTATTTTTACAATAACGCATGCACACTCCAAGCATTTTTGATGCATATTTTCTATACAACAAATTATGAGCAAGGCGCTTACCTGCTATACATCCTTCAACTATTTTCTGTTCAGAAGTCATCAAACTACTATACACTGCCAGCAAGACAGGTTTTTATTTAAAAGGTTGCCTGAAATCTAAAAAAGCATCCTTAAAAACATCAGGATGCTCTTATTAATTAACTAAAACTAAAAATTAATCAACTTTAATCAATTTTCTTATAAAACTAACATTATCAATTGTTGATATTTGAATATTATAAAATCCTTTTGATAAATGTTCAAGTTTGATCGGGATAATGTGTTTGCCCATGCTTTTTGATTCGCTCGACCGGTAAACCAACATGCCAAGCTGATTATAAACTGAAGTTTGAATAATTGAAGCTTGTTTAAAGAAAACTTCAATATTTGCATGGTCAGTCGCAGGGTTTGGATATACTTTGCCGATATTGTCAATATATTCAGAATAGTAATCATTAATTGAATATGAGATGCCATTGGTTTGTATCACGATATTGATATTTTCAATAATTGGATTGGTTTCATTAATGTCAACAAATATTGGTACGGCATCAACTCCGGTTACTTCAGGGTAAATTTTATATGTTCCGTATTCAAGTTCATTAAAGCTGAAATAACCTTCTTCATCTGAATAAATGTAAAAAAGGGAATTATCAAGTTCATCAATTAAAATTATTTCAACATTGGAAGCAGGTTCGTCTTTATTGTCACCTTCACCATAAGTAACTTTTCCGTTTATCGCTCCTTCGCCGGTATTATAATTTACATTGAGTTGGATCATATGTATATCATATTCCCAGTTAATACTGTTTAAAATAATAATGTCGGCATCTGACCAGAATTGCTCATCTCCGTAATAAGTTGGTAAAAATAATTCGGAATATGAAGAACTAGTATGAATACAAACTTTTGTGATATAATTTCCTTCAGGGATCTGATAGAAATAGTAAAATCCGAGAGTATCAATAATTGCAGTATCAACAGGTATTATATTAGCACTGTCAATCTTATATAGATATGCAATTCCTAAATCAATAGGGAAGAGGTCGGCAAAGGCATGCCCGCCGAAATTAAAGTAGCTGCGCATACCAATATTAAGTTTTTTGGTGATTGTTCCAGTGCATCCTGTACCCGAAGGATTAATTGTGGAAATTGTAAGAGATATATAATAAACACTCATTTCTTTGAATTGATGAGATGGATTTTGTTCTGTTGAACTTGTTCCGTCACCAAAATCCCAAAACCATGAAATTGTATTTTCACCTGAATTGTCAATAAAATGATATAAATAAGGTTTGCTTGAAATAGAGTCGAAAATAAAATAAAAATCAGGTTTGCATCCTGATGATATAATTGATGAATAAAGCTCAAAATTTACATTAATATGATTATTAGAAAAGCTAATATCACCAATATTTATAACCGTGTCAAGTGTATTGTTATATACATCAATTGTGTATATAATTAAATTGGAATTATCGGGGAATTCGTTAATCGTTGCAAAGTAAATTCCTTTTTCATTTGTGCGGACTTTTAAAAAATAATTATCGTCAGGATTAGACGAAGAATCGGAAGCAATATTTATTATTTGACCTTTAATGGGTTTCCCGCATGATTTATCAGTTACTTGTCCGGTAATATAAAATGTTTTAATCTGGCTTAAAACATCGGAACTTATAAAGATGGATAAAACAAAAATTAAAAACATGATTTTTATCTTACCGGAATTTATCTTTAAAAATAGTTTTATGTAGTTCATTGAATATGTATTATTTGAAATCAATTTTTAATTAATAAATTAAAACTTATATACTACTCCTGTTCGTAATCCTACTGAGAACGGGTGTTTTGTAGTTATGTATTTCTTTTCGTATGCCGATCTTATATAGTATCGCAAGCTAGGTTCCATTGAAAAACTAAAGTTATCGGAGAATCGGTATGCAAAGCCAAAACTGACTAAAAACTGCCAGTTTGTTTGTATTCTGATTGGTATTTTTTGATTTATACTTATTATTTTTATGTATTCATCCTGTAAGTTAGCAGCCGGAATATTATCAAATAATAAGACAGATAATGATGGTCCGCCTTTAACAGAGTAAGTCATTTTGTTTTTACTAAAGTTGTAGCCGAATAATAAGGGGATTTGCAAATAAGTATATTTGTTTTTGGTTTGAGATATTGATATATGTCTTACCGAATCATAAACATCTACTGTTTTAGTATGATATATTGGAATTATTCCCTGTGGTGTGGTGTCAAATGTAACATCATAAACATCTTCGTAAGAACCCATATAATCATATCTTTCGTAATCAATAGTGTATTTTCCGTCATCGTTTGAAAAGGAAATTCCTAAACCACTCTGGATAAAATAATAATTTGAAAAATGATATGAAACACTTACATCAAAATTATAACTTTGATTATTGGGAATCGAATCATCAGGATAAAAAATCAATTCGGGTGTAATATAAGCGCCAATTGAAAAATACGGATTGAATTTGTATTTGTTTTGATATTTTGTATTGTAAATATCATTTTTCCGGATTTCATTATCAGCAATTTCATTATTTTCTTCGGTTTTTATCAAAGCAATATTTTCTGAATTATCTGAAAGAGTTTCAATTTTTACTTCTTCAATTTCAATAGATTGAGTTAAATCATCAGAGTTGTTTTGAACTAATACATCTGTATTACTTTCCGGAACATTAGTCTGGTTCTTTTGGAAATCATTATTTGCTGTTGTTTTTTCAATCGGTATTTTATTATTTGATAAATTATTATCAAAGGTTTCAAACTTAATATTTTCAGAATAATTATTTTTAATATTATTTTCTGTTTCAGCAAAGGCTTCTTCTGTTTTAATTTCTGTTATTTCAACAACCTGATCTTTATTATTTGTATCGAATAATGTTTTTGTTTGATTTGTCGTGGGGCTTAAAATTTTTTCATCCGGTGATGACTCAAAAGGATTAAAAATAAAGTAACCGGCAATGAATACAGCAATAATTGCAATTATTGAAATAACGATTTTTGTAAAATAATTGATGAATATATTATTTTTCGGATAAACCGGAATATTTGTCTTTACATTATCCCATATATGACCAGGCGGCTCAGGTTTGAAATCCTCAAACTTTTGCTTAAATAAATTGTCAATATTTTTATATTTTTCTTTCAATTGCTCCTGATTTTCAATTTAATAATTTTCTTTTTTAAATTATGTTTTGCCCTTGATAGTTGCGATTTTGAGGTATTCTCAGAAATATTTAGCATTTTACCGATTTCTTTATGAGTGTATCCTTCAATCACGTTTAAGTTAAAAACAATTCTGTAGCCGTCGGGCAGTTCATTTATTAGTTCTATAAGTTCATCAACAGATAATTTACTAATTATGTCATCATCAGTTTTATCAGTTATATTTATGTGTTCAATAGCGATTTTGTTTAAATCACGTAAATTTTTTTTATAATGATTAATAGCGGTATTTATTATTGTTCTTCTTATCCAGCCTTCAAAAGAACCTTCATTCCTGAAATATTTTAAATTAGTAAAAATTTTTATAAAGCCATCCTGAAGAATATCCTCTGCTTCCATTCTGTTTTTTGCAAAACGAAGACAGATCCCATACATTTTGGGTGCAAAAAGCCTGTATAATTTTTCCTGGGCTTTTGCATCATTGTTTAAACACTCTTTAATGAAATCCTTCTTCAAATGCGTTGAATATTAATGGCAACCAAAAATGATAAGTAAGAAAATTTGTTAATCATTTTTAATGTATTACCTTTTGATTAACTCAATTTTTTAAACAAAAAGTAAAAGTACATAAAATTTTAAAAACCAAAATAATGCTTTTGTGTTTTTGATCTTTAAAATGCTTGCAATTAATACTACAAAACACTAATTAGAGTCGGTCTATAAAGTCACGTTCTAACAATTTAAGATTTTAGAATTCAGATTTAAAATTTAAAATTTTGTTGATTATA
>JADFUO010000409.1 GCA_015222115.1 Bacteroidota bacterium
GTGAGATAACTACTATTGCATAGGCACCAATTACCTGGTTTAAAGCTATCCTGACAGCTTCCCCAATTTTAACATTCTCATTTATCAGGATATCCTCAATTAAGTAAATCAATACTTCAGAATCGGTATCACTTGTAAATTTATAACCTCTTTTAACGAGTTCTTTTTTTAATAAAGCATAATTTTCAATTATACCATTATGGATTATTGCAAGATTTTTGGAATACGAATAATGAGGGTGGGCATTAATATTATTAGGCTCTCCGTGTGTTGCCCATCTTGTATGAGCAATACCTATTGTACCTTTAACATTCTTATCTTTAACAAAATTTTTTAAATCCGATACTTTACCTTTTGTCTTAAATATATTTAAATCTCCGTTTAAAATTGCTAAACCGGCGCTGTCATAACCTCTGTATTCTAATCTTTGTAAGCCTTTTATTAAAATTGGGTAAGCTTGTTTTTCACCAACATATGCTATAATACCGCACATAAAAAAATTTTGTTTTTAATAATATTAAAAATAATTTTTGCAAAGGTAAAAATAAATAATATAAAAGCTAAAAGCAACAGAATTAAAAAAATATTTGACCAGTAAGAAAGATTATATCAGAAAAAAGTGTTGTTATATTCAGATAATCAAATAATTATGGTGGTTGTTTTTAAAAGAAAATTATTGCTAATTAAGTATAGTATATGTTAAAGCTAATCTAATTCTATCTTCTAATGGTGTGGGAGGATTGGGGTTTGCACCATATATATTTAACCTGTCTGCCTTAATTGAACTACCGGAAATCATTAAATATAAACCATAATCTGTCTCGGCTCCGGTTAATAAATGCTGAATATGCCGTGTAATCCTGAACCGGTATTCATTATCTGAAGAAATATATGTCCCGCCAAAATAAATATCACCTTCAAATTGGTCTATTAATACTTCGGTTTTTCCTTCTTCATTTATTTTAACCAAAGCTAATCGTGATGGTGGTTCAAAATCGTCGTTTCCTTCAATTCCTTTAATTATCAACATTGCCTGATTAACTGCAATATTCCCTGAACTTATAAAATCTTTTATATTAGGAAATCTGATTTTTGTTTTAACGCCTCCCATAGTTTGCAAATAAAGCCTGTTATCTCCGAGTGAAGTATCGCCGTTTAATACCTGATTTTTAAACTCAGGGCTGGCATCTTCATAATTATCATGATTATAATTATTGAACCGGGCGCAATTATCATTGATACCAAAATTAAACTGAAGAGAATCCTCTTCAGCATTTTGATAATAAATTACCATTTGAGACATAGTTGACATTAAATCAAAATATAATATAGCGCCATCATTTTCAACAGGTTCGGCAGTGATGTATAAACCATGGAAAAATTCAAGAAAATTTTCATTATCTTCCAAATCTGTTTCCGAGGCATTCAGTAATTTATTACCAAGCTCGGAAGTGATTGAACTTAAATTGATACGTAGTTGTGGTGGAAGCGTGTCATTTCCAATAACAACACTATCATGCGGTTTAGGAATAAATGTATAATTAGCTAATTCAACACCGCATTTCTGAATATTATGATTTGAATAATAACTGCTGTCAGGATATAATTTTCCACTTAACTCGTAAACCTTGACGGTTTGTGGTGTTGTTGTGTCGCCGTAAGAACCTGAGTATGCTAAAGATAAAATAAGTGAATCAAGAATTGGTGCCTCACCAAAATTATACCCGGCAATTGAAAGTCTGAGCTGTGTATAAATGCTTGCAGTGCTTTTACCCATTATTGGGTCCTTGTAACTTCCAAGTAAGCTAACTGATGAATTACCGGTTTGCACGGAATCTTCACGAACCGAATAGGTAACCAGGGTTGTTGTATCATTATATTTAACATTCAGTTTATCTTCTGCAGGTTGTATATCCAAACCGATTTTATCAAATTCTTTATTACATGACAGAATTAAAATAGTGATAACAAAAAGTGATAAAAGAATCTGTTTTGAAGACAAAAATGGTATTTTCAATTTATTATATTTTGATAAATTAAATATTTTTTATTCTGCGGCTATTGATCCATCAGCTAATAATTTATCATAAAAGTCTGAAAAAGCATCAATATAACTATCCATTGATTGATAATCAAGGTACGGTTTTTTTGTTTCTTCCAAGTAGCTCATTACTTCAGAATTGATTTTTTCCGAACCAATAATTAATGCATCTGAAAAATCAATAGCTGCTTTAATCATATTAACGTAATTTGGCTTTTTATAGTGTTTGAGGTCTTTATTTGTTATTCTTTCAAATTTAATTTTACTGGCAAAATCTTTATTAAAGCTGTCACTGAAATCATCATCATAAATTGAGTAAATAACTTTTGCATCGCTGAATAATGGATTATCCCTAAATGCTTTTTTCACATATAGTGGGATAAGACTTGTTATCCATCCGTGACAGTGTACTATATCGGGAGGCCATCCTAATTTTTTCACTGTTTCTAAAACTCCTCTTGAGAAAAAAATTGCCCTTTCATCATTGTCTTTAAAAAATTTATTATTCTTATCAGTAAGGGTAAATTTTCTATGGAAGTAATCTTCGTTATCAATAAAATATATTTGCATACGTGCTTGTTGGATTGATGCTACTTTAATGATAAGCGGATGGTCAGTATCATCAATTATCAAGTTCATACCCGATAACCTGATTACTTCGTGGAGTTGATTTCTTCTTTCGTTAATTTTTCCGTATCGGGGCATAAAGGTTCGGATTTCTTTACCTCTTTCCTGAATACCCTGTGGTAGATAACGACCGATTTTGCTCAAAGGTGTCTCTTCTAAGTAGGGTGTGATTTCTTGAGCAACGAATAAAACCTTAGCTTTTTTCATGTTTTAGGAAGATTAGTTTTTTTTTGAAAATGCAAAGGTAGTAAAATTTAGCAAATTATCAATTACATACAATTAATTATTATCCTCTAATAAATATTCCTTTAATGATAAGACCTGCCATTTTCGGATTTTCTTTTAATCTTCGGGTTGAATAAGCAAACCATTCTTTACCAAATGGAACATAAACACGCATAGTATGACCTTTTTCAATAATTGATTTTCTTAACTCGGGCGTAACACCATAAAGCATCTGGAATTCGTACATGTCTTTTGGAATATTGTATTTTTCTATCAATTCATAAGATCCGGTTACCAATGGTTTATCATGAGTTGCAATTCCGGAATAGATATTATTTTCAAACATATATTCCAGATCTTCAAGGAAATGATTGTTTATTTCTTGATATTTTTTATATGCGATTTCTTCCGGTTCAATATAAATACCTTTACAAATTCTGTAATTTATCGGATTGTCCTTAAAGTTAAGGTCTTGTAAATTTTTTATATCATCAAGTGTTCGCTTTAAATATGACTGGAAAACAAGTCCGGCATTTTTGGGGAATTCTTTCTTTAATTTTCTGAACAGTTCAATCTCCATATTAACACATTGCGAATCTTCCATATCAATCCTTACAAAATTATTATACTCTGCAGCTTTTTTAACAATTTCCCTGATGTTGGTATAACAAACGTCTTTATTTAAAAGAAGTCCGAACATAGTGGGTTTAAGTGAATAATTCCCGTCAATGTTATTTTTTTCAGCAGTTTCAATAATATTCAGGTATTCATCCTTATTTTTTTCAGCCTGTTCAAGGTCAGTAATAAATTCGCCCAAAAGGTCAATTGTAACCTTCATGCCCTGAGAATTAAGGTTTTTAGATGCTTTAATTGCATCTTCAATGCTGATACCGGCAATATATCTTTTTGAAAAAAGCCATACAAATTGTTTTGGCATATATGGCAGTAATCCTGCAATTAATTTATTAAACATTTTATTTAGATTTTTTTACAATAATATTTTGCAAAATAACTACTAATAATTTTAATAAAGAATACATTAAATAAAATTTTTGTAATTAAAAATATTAATCTGTAAGTTTGCACCCCAAATTTTAATAGTTATTTATCGTGGATTACTTAAAACAATTTGTAATCCGGTTTAGTGGATTAAGTATTGGAAATCATCAATATAAATTTATTATTGATGAAAAGTTCTTTGAAAAATTTGATTTTTCGGAAATAAAAAATGGCAAAATAACCGTTGATTTATTGCTCAATAAACAGGAGAATATGCTTATTTTAAATTTCATTATCAATGGTACTGTAAATGTTACTTGCGACAGGTGTTTGGAACCATTTGATCTTGATATTTATGGAAAAGAAAAATTAATTATAAAGTTCGGCAAAAAAAAGTTTGAGGAAACTGAAGAAATACTTATAATTCCTGAATCTGATAATAAAATAAATATTAGCCATTACATTTACGAATATATCAATTTATTACTTCCGTATAAACGTGTTCATCCGGATAATGCTAATGGAAAAAGCCTTTGTAATCAGGAAGTAATAAAAAAGTTCAAAGAATTTTCAAAAAGTAAAACTATTGACCCAAGATGGGAAAAACTAAAAGATATTAAATTAAAATAAATTTATAATAACTCATAAAACAAATACACAGAAATGGCACATCCAAAACGAAAAATTTCAAAAACCAGAAGAGACAAAAGAAGAACTCATTATAAAGCTGAAGCTCCAAATATTATAATATGTTCAAATTGCGGAGCACCGGTAATATATCACAGGGTATGTTCTGAATGTGGTTACTACAAAGGAAAATTAGCTATTGAAAAATTTGAAGCTAAATAAATTCAGTCAGATAGGTAAAGTTTAAAATTTTCACTAATAAATTTGAGATGATGAAAATAGGTTTAGATGTCATGGGTGGTGATTTTGCTCCGAAAGCTACAATAGCCGGAGCAATTTTAGCATTGAAAGAACTGGCTGCATCAGACCGGATTGTGCTTATTGGTGATAAAAAAATAATTTTGAATTCATTAAAAGAAGAAAAATTTAATCCAAGCAATTTTGATATCGTTCATGCTTCCGAAAAAATAGACATGGGCGAACATCCTTTAAAAGCCTATACAAAAAAGAAAGATTCAAGCATTACTGTTGGTTTCAGGATGTTAAAAGAAAACGAGATTGGTTCTTTCTCAAGTGCAGGTAATAGTGGTGCTATGATTGTAGGCTCAATTTACAGCACAAATGTTATTCCCGGAATAATTCGCCCCTGTACTTCTGCCATTCTTCCGAAAGAAAACGGCGGTATAACAATTTTGCTTGATGTTGGCACAAATCCTGACCCTAAACCTGATGTTATGTATCAGTTTGCAATTTTAGGATCAATATATGCACAACATGTTCACGGTATAGAAAATCCCAAAGTAGGGTTATTGAATATTGGAGAAGAAGAAGAAAAGGGAAATCTGCTGAGTCAATCTGCTTTTCAAATAATGAAAGATTCAAAAGTTTTTAATTTTATTGGAAACATTGAAGGTCGTGACTTTTTAAAAGATAATGTTGATGTGATTGTATGTGATGGGTTTACAGGTAATGTTGTTCTAAAACAAATTGAATCTATGTATAGATTCATGACTAAAAGAGGATTGACAGACGATTATATAAATCGTCTTAATTATGAAAACTACGGTGGCACACCAATATTGGGTATAAATTCGTCAGTGGTAGTCGGACATGGAATTTCAAGCGCATTTGCAATTAAAAATATGATACTATTGTCAAAAGAAATTCATGAAGCCAGACTTTCACAAAAAATACAAAAAGTTTTAAGAAATTAACTTTCATTTAAAAATAAACTTAAATTTGAAGGTTTTAAAATTTGTTTGAAATGACAAAAATACGGGCTGCAATAACCTCTATAAATGGATGGGTCCCTGATTATATACTTACGAATGATGAATTATCAAAAATGGTTGATACATCCGACGAATGGATAATAACCAGAACCGGAATAAAAGAAAGACATATTTTAAAAGGCAATGGAAAAGGGACTTCAGTCCTCGGAACTGAGGCAGTTAAGGGATTGTTAAAAAAAACAGGAATATCTCCAAAAGAAATTGATCTGCTTATTTGTGCTACAGTTACTCCCGATATGCAATTTCCCGCCACTGCAAATATTATTTCCGACAAAGCAGGATTAAAAAATGCTTTCAGTTACGACCTCAATGCCGCTTGTTCAAGTTATATTTATTCTTTAGTTACGGCTTCAAAATTTATTGAAGCGGGAAATTATAAAAAGATTATTGTTGTTGGAGCAGATAAAATGTCATCAATTGTTGATTATTCCGACAGAACTACTTGTGTAATTTTCGGCGATGCAGGTACTGCTACATTACTTGAGCCAACAACTGAAGATTTTGGAATAAAAGATGCCATATTACGAACTGATGGCTCAGGAATGATACATCTGCACCAAAAAGCAGGTGGTTCAGTCAGACCTGCTTCACATGAAACCGTTGATGCAAAAGAGCATTTTATTTATCAGGAAGGGCAGGCAGTATTTAAATTTGCTGTTTCTAATATGGCTGATATTGCAGTTGAAATAATGAAAAAAAACGGATTAAAATCAGAAGATATTGCATGGCTTGTTCCCCATCAGGCAAATTTAAGAATTGTTGAAGCAACTGCCCGGAGAATGGGAATCAGAAAAGATCGTGTAATGATAAATATTCAAAGATATGGAAACACAACCTCCGCAACTATTCCACTTTGCCTCTGGGAATGGGAAAACCAATTAAAAAAAGGTGATAATCTTATTTTATCAGCTTTTGGCGGTGGTTTTACCTGGGGCTCAATTTATTTGAAATGGGCATACGACCCGAAGTAAATTTTACTTTTTACTTTCGACCAACGGGAGTCCGTATGGATATCTTTTGTCTTAACCTTATGGAAATAATACGATTTACAACAAAAGACAAAAAACTTGCAAAAATTGCTTTTGCTATCCGTGAGAAAGTTTTTGTTATAGAACAAAAAGTTAACCCTGATTTGGAATATGATGAATTTGAAGACAATGCACAACATTATTTGGTCTATCTTGAAAAAAAACCTGTTGCAACAGCCCGTAGGCGGAAAACCGAAAAAGGAATAAAACTTGAACGTTTTGCTATTTTAAAGGACTATAGAAATAAAGGAATGGGAACAGAAC
>JADFUO010000410.1 GCA_015222115.1 Bacteroidota bacterium
CTTGACCGGGAAATAATATCGGCAAATCCATGCTTTGAAAGCACTCCGATAATTTCCAAATAGCGGTTGGCATGACGATATGCTCTGCCAATCATCCCGATCTTACGAATCATTCTTCTTCCTTGTTTTTTTACTTAGCGAACTTTGCAGTTTATCCAATCGTTCCTGGATTTTTCTCAGGTCTTCATGGGTTGCCACACCTAACTTGTCAATAACCTTTTTTACCTGATTATTAATCTTCTCCTCAATCTGCTGCTTAGTTTCTTCCGACCGTTTTAAAAGTTCATCTGCAAATTTACGTCCTTCTTCCTTAGTTAATTTTGCCTCTTCGGCAGTTTTTTTTGCAAAGTCCTGTACTTTTTCCTTGGTCATCAAACCAATTCCGATTCCTGTAAGGATTCCTTTTTTTAATAAATCAATCATTTTTACCTCCTTTAATAATACTAATTTTTTATAATTTTCTTTACAAATATAACAAATTTACTGATCATCATCTTTCACAAGCTCAGATGCCTTTAAAAGAATATCGGAAATCAAAACTCCGGCTTCATCTTTTTTCTCTTTAAGGTATTTCTGAGCCTCATTAATTTTTTTAATCATTTCCTGACTTGTAGAGTCCATCGTTTTTAATGCCCGATAGTTATTGTGCTTATACCACCTCTTTGCTTCTTCCAGATACTTGTAAGCACTATCGTAAGTATTTTCCGATACTGCAGCTAATCTTGCTTTTAGTAATGTTGCTTCAACATTAATTTCTGATTTAGTATTTTTTATCATACTTTCGGTTTTAAATATTGAAGCATCAATATCATCTTTTGCTTCGGAACTTCCCTTGATAACACTTTCTTTAGCCTTAATTACCAATTGCTTTAATTCGTTCAATATTTTATTACTACTCTTGCCAACCTTTGATTTGGCATCGGATATATACATTAGGGCTTTGTCAAGTTCTTGTTCAGCATTATATTGAGATTTTTCAATTTGTATTGCCAATTTAGCTTTAAGTAACACAATATTAATTCTCATCATGTCTACTTGGTTGTCTAAATCTGTCTTTAAGCCAACTATATTCTCTTCAACTTCGTTAGTTAATTTTGACTTATTCGATATGTTATACCAAAGGGCTATACTACTGATAACCACTACGATCACAATTATAATTGTAATTATTATATTTCTCTTTTTCATAATATTATTTATTTTTTAGTTTAATTATTCGATTTTAAAACCATAGATTAACTACTGCTTTTTATTTTGTTCTTTTTTAATCATTTTTTTATCCCTTTCTGCATACCCGAAAGTGTACTTTTCCCGATTTCAACTGCCCGTCCGTTTAAATCCTTAACATCCTTTTCGGCAGCTTGCATTGTCTTTTTTGTTATAGTATTAATACCTGCTCTAACTCCTTTTAGAGCGCCTTGTGTCACTTCTTTGACATAACTGCCCGATTCTTCTGCTACTTCAGCAGCAGCGGTAAGTACCGTATGAGTAACCTCTTTTATCTTTTCGGTACTGTAGTGTGTTCCGGCAAAAGTCTTTTCTGTTACAGATTGAGCTGCTTTTGCAACAGATTGTTCAATGTCTTTGCCTACGTTTGTTGCTTTATTCATATCAGCAACGATCTGCTTTTTGATTTCTTTAATTTTCATTTTTTGTTCCTCCTTAATAAGTATGTTTATAATATTGTTAATAATCAAATCATAATTCTTAAATAATGTAATTGCAATTTCATGACCTTCAGCAGCAAATTGCTTAGTTGCATTTATTACTGTAGTTTTTTGAAATTTTGTAGGATGTTTCAACCCGTTCAATGAAATATATTTAACTTTTTTCCCATTTGCTTTATAATACAGGTTGATTAGTGTTTCCACTCCAAATCTCGAAGTCTTAATTTCTTCAAGGATTGGGAGTATATCCGATTTTAATACGGTTCTTTCACCCGTGAGGACTTTAAACGGATTAACAGCGTAATTAACTACGGTTTCAGAAGGTTGGCCTAAAACCATATCTACATCTTTGCTAAATACCGGTGTTACTAATTGCGAAAAATGTTCCTCGGTCAGATTTGATAAATCGGCATCAATAAAAGTAATTATTTCACCGATTGAATTTTTAACTCCTGTAGCCATTGCATATCCTTTGCCTTTGTTTTCCGACAAAGAGATATATTTAAGATTGTGTAAATA
>JADFUO010000411.1 GCA_015222115.1 Bacteroidota bacterium
AAGAAAACGCCAATAACTGCGTTACGCTCATCTTAAAACTCAGTCATCCGTACGGACTCCTGATTTTTAAGATTTCGTCCCGAGTACTCGGGATTCTTGACGTTTTCTTATCAAACACTTAGTTTTCTTGCAAATACTAAGTAGAATATTTATTTTTATAAAATATTTTTATATTGAAACACTAAACCAAACAGGATGCTATGTACCACTGGACAGAAAGTGTTTTTTGAAACTTTTAGTAATTTTGTTTAACTCTAAAATACAATCACAATGAAAAATATAATTGACAAAGCTGTCCTTGAAAAAGCCCAGTCGTGGCTTGAAGGAAATTACGATGAAAAAACAAAACAAAAAGTAAAATATTTAATTGAAGATGACCCGCAGGAACTTATTGAGTCCTTTTATAGATATCTGGAGTTTGGCACAGGAGGACTTCGTGGTATTATGGGAGTTGGTACTAACAGGATGAATAAATATACCGTTGGAATGGCTACACAGGGATTGGCAAATTATCTTAAAAAAATGTTTCCCGATATTGGTCAAATAAAAGTGGCTATTGCTTATGATTCAAGGAATAACAGTAAATATTTTGCAAGAATCACAGCCGAAGTTTTTTCAGCAAACGGTTTTAAAGTATATTTATTTGATGACCTTCGCCCCACACCCGAATTGTCATTTGCAATTCGTTATTTTAAATGCCAGAGCGGAATTGTTATCACTGCATCTCATAACCCCAAAGAATACAATGGTTACAAAGCATATTGGGATGATGGCGGACAACTGATTCCTCCTCATGATAAGAATGTTATTGATGAAGTGAAAAAGATAAAGAATATTGATGACGTTAAATTTAATGGAATTGAAAAAAATATTGAAATTGTCGGTGAAGAAGTTGATAAAGAATACCTGAGAAGGATTAAAGAACTTACATTATCACCCGAAATTATCAAAAAACATAAAGACATAAAAATTGTTTATACTCCACTTCACGGTACAGGTGTCAAACTTGTTCCAATGTGTTTAAAAGATTTTGGATTTGATAATATATATTCTGTTGAAGCACAAAATGTTTCCGATGGCAACTTTCCTACAGTCATTTCCCCCAATCCCGAAGAACCTGCTGCATTGGAAATGGCAATAAAAAAAGCTAAAGAAGTTGATGCAACTCTTGTTATGGCAACGGACCCCGATGCTGACAGGGTTGGAATTGCAGTAAAAGACAACAAAAACGAAATTATCTTACTAAATGGTAATCAGGCAGCATCCTTGCTTATTTATTACCTGATTACAAAATGGAAAGAAAACGGAAAAATTAATGGTAATGAATATATCGTGAAAACAATTGTTACCTCAGAGTTGTTAAAAGATATTGCAAATAAAAATGGAGTTGAATCTTTTGATGTCCTTACCGGATTTAAATGGTTCGCAGATATTATTAAACAAAATGAGGGTGAAAAAATATTTATCGGTGGTGGTGAAGAAAGTTATGGCTATCTGATTGGCGATTTTGTTAGAGATAAGGATGCTGTTAGTGCTTGTGCATTAATCGCCGAGACTGCTGCCTGGGCTGCCGATCATGGTAAAACATTATTTGACCTGCTTATTGATATTTATCTGGAGTATGATTTTTATAAAGAAAAATTAATATCAGTTGTAAGAAAAGGAAAATCAGGTGCTGAAGAAATTCAGAAAATTATGGAAAAATTTCGCAATAACCCTCCGGTATCAATTAATAATTCTGAAGTTGTTTCTATTAAAGATTATCTGATTCAAAAAGAAAAAAATCTTATTACCGGTGAAGAAAAACAAATCACTTTGCCAAAATCCAATGTGTTGCAGTTTTTCCTAAAAGATGGAAGTAAAATAAGTGTGCGTCCGTCAGGAACCGAACCTAAAATTAAATTTTATTTTAGTGTTAAAGAAAAACTTGATGATAAAAATAAATTTGATGAAGTAAATAATCAATTAGACAAAAAAATTGAAAGCATAATAAAATCATTAGGAATTGAATAAAAATGATGAACGAAATTAATAATGAACCTGCTTACTCAAAAAATGTAATTGAATTACTAACAGTAGCAAATGAATACTGTTTGTTTATTGAAAAATCAGAAAATTACTCAAAGATTGATATATTGCAGTTCTTGCAGAAAATATCACCTTTGCTTTATCTTAAAGGTTCATTACTTCCCAATGTTAATGTGGAGAACAAAGATGCAAATGAACGTTTTGTTACCGAAGAACAATGGGAAACAATCTTTAATGAACTAAGAAATAAATTCAATAAAGATGATAATTATTGGTTCATTGATTTCAACAGCCCCGACGAAAATGACCCTGTTAAAGCAAGTTTTGCTGAAAATTTTGCTGACATTTATCAGGATTTAAAAGACTTTGTTATGCTTTACCAAAAAAGCACTCGTGCAGCAAAACAAAATGCAGTTTATGAATGTAAATTTCTTTTTAAGACTCATTGGGGATACTGTATTATAAATGCTCAAAAAGCCATACATCATATTTTATATAAAAACAAGTCCACTTACAATTATCCTGAATTGATATAAAAAATGCTAATTTAAATTACCTTTTAACATATTTTTTTAAAATAACTTTATTAAGTTTGTAAACTTTATTTAATCTAAATAAACATAAACCCAAAATAGTGCCTGTCCATAAAGTCAATTATGTTGATAAAATTTTAGATTTTAGATTTGTGATTTTAGATCTTTATTTTTTTAATCCGCTGATAATCAACAAAAATTTAAATTTTAAATCTGAATTCTAAAATCTTAAATTGTTAGAACGTGACTTTATAGACAGACTAAATAAATGATATTTATTAATGACCTTATTTGATCTGCAACAAGGAGAAAAAGGAATAATCACAAAAGTGAGAGGACGTGGCGCCTTCCGTAATAGAATTATGGAGATGGGTTTTGTTGTGGGCAAAGAAATTATTGTCGGGAAAAAAGCCCCGCTTAAAAACCCGATAGAATATACTATTATGGGTTATAATGTTTCGCTTAGAAATAGCGAAGCAAAGCTGATTGAAGTAGTTAAACCTGAAGAAGGTATTTTTATTGAAAGAGAAAATGGTTACAATGGTGTTATTATTGACGATACTTTAAAGAAAAAAACTGGCATTAAAAGTAAAGTAATTAATATTGCATTGGTTGGAAATCCTAACTCAGGAAAAACAACTTTATTTAATTATGCTTCACATTCCAGAGAAAGAGTAGGTAATTACGGTGGAGTAACTGTTGATGCAAAGCAGGCCAGATTCAAGCATAAAGGATATACTTTTAATATTATTGATTTACCCGGAACATATTCCATTACAAGTTACACTCCCGAAGAATTATTTGTAAGAGATTATCTTTTTAAAGAAATCCCCGATGTAGTTGTAAATGTCATTGATTCATCAAATCTTGAAAGAAATCTATACCTGACCAC
The DNA here is from genome assembly GCA_015222115.1 of Bacteroidota bacterium. Lineage (GTDB taxonomy): Bacteria > Bacteroidota > Bacteroidia > Bacteroidales > JADFUO01 > JADFUO01. The sequence goes on from JADFUO010000411.1 coordinate 3,454, forward strand.
TCAATTGATTGATCTTGATATAAAATTGGTTATAGCTTTAAACATGTTTGATGAATTACAGGCTAAAGGTGATGAATTCGACTATGAATCGCTTGGTAAAATGATTGGTATTCCTATGGTTCCTACTGTCAGTTCAAAAGGAAAAGGGATTAAGGAGCTATTTGATAAAATCATTGACGTGTTTGAAGACCGTGACCCAACCGTTAGACATATTCATATTAACTATGGTCGTGATATTGAAAATTCAATAAAAAAAATACAAGATAAAATCAGGATTGAAGAGAATAAAAAACTTACCATAATTGTTGCTCCGCGCTTTCTTGCTATTAAATTATTAGAAAAAGACCGTGAGGAAGAAAAACGAATTCGCTCTTGTATTAATTATGAAGAAATTTTAGAAACAGTAAATGATGAAATAAATAGAATTGAATCTCAATATAGTGACACAACTGAAACAATTATTACAGATCATAAATACGGATTTATTGAAGGTGCTTTAAAAGAAACATATAAAGTAAACAAGCTAAGCAAAAAAACAAGCAGCAGCAGGATTGACAGAATACTTACACACAAAATATTCAGTTTCCCGATTTTTATTTTATTTATGATGTTGATGTTTCAGTCAACCTTTTTGCTGGGAGCTTATCCAAAGGCATGGATTGAAAATCTCATGACTTTCTTAGGTGGTTTATTTTACAATATATTACCGGATTGTTTATTCAGGGATTTATTGGTTGATGGTATAATAGGTGGGGTAGGAGGTGTTATTGTATTTTTACCGAATATCCTGATTTTATTTTTCTTTATTTCAATTATGGAAGACACTGGTTATATGGCAAGGGTGGCTTTTATTGTTGATAAGATTATGCACAAAATCGGCTTGCATGGGAGATCATTTATTCCAATGCTTATGGGTTTTGGTTGTAATGTTCCGGCAATATTGGCAACCAGAACAATCGGCGGGAAAAATAACCGTCTTGTAACAATGCTTATTAATCCTTTTATGTCGTGTAGCGCAAGACTTACAGTTTATATATTGATTATCGGCACTTTTTTCCCTGATAATCCCGGATTAATGTTATTCATGATCTATGGAATTGGAATTTTGCTTTCAATAATTGTTGCGATAATATTTAAAAAAACATTGTTCAAGTCAAAAGATATTCCTTTTGTCATGGAGCTTCCGCCATACAGAATGCCAACTGTTAAATCCATATTACGACATACATGGTTTAACGGTTCAATATATCTTAAGAAAATGGGTGGAGTTATTCTTATAGCTTCAATTGTTATCTGGGCTTTAGGATATTTTCCCAGAAGTACCGAAATTAACACACATTATGAAAAGATGATAGTTCAAAAAAAATCTGAATTTGAGAAAAAAATAATTGCAATAGATAAAACCGATTTAATAGCTTATCAAAATATTATTACTGATAAAGAAAAAATTATTAATGATCTGAAAAACGAAAAAGAAAGTAAGCTGTTGGAAAATTCAATGATTGGCAAAATCGGTCATTTTATTGAACCTGCTATCAGACCTTTGGGATTTGACTGGAAGATAGGAGTAAGTTTAGTAGCAGGTGTTGTAGCAAAAGAAATTGTAGTGAGCACATTAGGAGTGCTTTATCAAACAAATGAAACCGAATATAACACAAAAAAGTTATCTGAAAAACTCAAACTACAAACTTATGAATATGGAAAAAGAAAAGGTGAAAAAGTTTATACTCCCATCGTAGCTTTTGGCTTTATATTATTTATATTGATATACTTTCCCTGCATAGCTGTAATAGCAGCCATAAAAAAAGAATCGGGCGGATGGAAATGGGCTATTTTTATGGCTTTATATTCTACTTCGCTGGCTTGGGTTATAACTTTCCTGTTTTATCAAATTGGCAGCCTCATTTGATTAATAGATTCAAAATTTGATAATATTTCCATATTTGAGAAATTATTTTCCAATAGAGATAAAATATCATGATGTTAATATTATTAAACAACTTAAAGTAAAAGAATTAGTTGTTGACCTTGAAGAAATCAGGCAGGATTACTTGTAAATTTTATCTAACCTGTTTAATCCATCAATTGCTTTCTGATAATTAGTTTCTAACTCAAGGGTTTTATGATAGTTTTTTCGGGCTTCTGCTAAATTGCCTGATAATTCGTAGCAATAAGCTCTGTTGTAATATGCATTGACATAATAAGGGTCGATATTTATTGTTTTGCTAAAATATTCGGCTGCGGTTTTAAAATCATTTATATAAACCAAATTCAAGTAACCAATGTTATAATATGCATCTTTGAATGTTGAGTCAATTTGAATGATGTTCTGATAATATTCAGAAGCTTTCATGTAATCATTTTTTTCCTGATAAAACATGCCAAGATTGTAAAGTGCTTCAATGCTGCGGGGTTTAATTTTTAAAGCATTATTAAAATAATCAACAGCTAATTTATTATGTTTAACCGAGTATATCACACCTAACTGTATAATGGCATCATAATAATCCTGATTTTGATCAACTGCGATTTGAAAGTTTTTGATTGCATTAGACGTATCTCCAGCTTCAAGTAGGGCAAAGCCTCTTATATAATATGCTAAGGGATTGATTTTATCAATTTTGATAGCCTTATCAATATACTCATATGTTTTTTTATAATCTTTAAGTATAAGGCTAAGTTCGGCAAGTTTTAATATGGCATTTGTATTTTTTGAGTTTAGTTTTTCGGCTTTTAATAATGATTCCCTGCATTTTTGTATCTCGCCCATTAATAAATAAATATCAGAAAGTGTTAGATATAAATCAGAAGACTGGGGATTAATCTGAATAGCTTTATTAATGTTCCTCAATGCTTTATTAATATTATTATTTTGAAGATAATAAATTGCCCTCAAGTTGTAAAGTTCAGCATTTGTTGAATCATTTAATATTTTTTTGTTTAGTAATTCTAATTCGGATAGTTGATTTGTGTTATCGGTTTTTTCCTGATTATTATCTCTTTCGTTTCCACAGGAGATGAAAAATAAAAATGATATTAAAAAGAATAAAATATGTATTTTACTCATTTAATGCTTCTTTAATTTTAGCTTCAAGTTCTTCTGCTAATTCAGGATTATCAATCAATAATTTTTTAACAGCTTCTCTACCTTGCCCGAGTTTTGTATCACCATAACTAAACCATGAACCACTTTTTTTGATAATATTTTTTTCAACACCAAGGTCAATTATTTCGCCATTTTTAGAGATTCCCTCTCCGTAAATAATATCAAATTCGGCTTTCCTGAAAGGAGGTGCAACCTTATTTTTAACAACTCTAACTCTTACGCGGTTTCCGATTACTTCTTCACCTTCTTTAATTTGCGATATTCTTCTGATATCCAATCTTACTGAGGTATAAAATTTAAGGGCATTTCCGCCTGTAGTTGTTTCAGGATTACCAAACATAACACCGATTTTTTCTCTTAACTGGTTTATAAAAATACAGCAACAACCGGTTTTACTGATAGTTGCTGTTAATTTACGTAATGCCTGAGACATAAGCCGTGCTTGTAAACCCATTTTTGAATCGCCCATTTCGCCCTCAATTTCGCTTCTTGGGGTAAGTGCTGCAACAGAATCAATAACAATGATATCAATAGCACCTGAACGAATAAGATTATCTGTGATTTCTAAAGCTTGCTCACCATTATCGGGTTGTGAAATCAATAAATTCTTAATATCCACGCCTAATTTCTGGGCATAAGAACTGTCAAAAACATGCTCCGCATCAATAAAAGCGGCTATGCCTCCTTCTTTTTGGGCTTCGGCAATTGCCTGGATAGCCAGAGTAGTTTTACCTGATGCCTCCGGACCGAATATTTCAGTTACCCTGCCTTTTGGCAAACCGCCAATACCTAAGGCAAAGTCAAGTGCTATTGAACCTGTTGAAATTGATTCAATATTTTCTATAGCACCGTCACCTAATTTCATTATTGCTCCCTTGCCGTACGATTTCTCAATATTGCCAAGCGTTAATTCAAGTGCTTTTAGTTTTTCTTTTTTTATTTTTTCAACATTACTTTCTTTAGTTGTTTCTTTATCCATGTTATTTATTTTTTAATTCGTAATTAATGTCATCCCGAGCGAAGACGAGGGACATAATCCGTAAATTTAAATACTTATGCAAATATACTTGATTTACGAAATGAATTTTATACTTATTAATATAATTTATTAACAAATGTCACTTATAGATATCAAATTTCCTTAGGTGGTTGGAATAATCTGTTTTTATTTAATTGATATACAATACCTGATTAACTTTTATATGTTTCAAAATATTTGCAAAAACTTTTTATTCCACATTCATTGCACTTTGGATTACGTGCCTTGCAAATATATCTTCCATGTAAAATAAGCCAGCTATGGGCTGCTCCAATTTTATCCTTTGGGATATTTTTCATTAATTGGTTTTCGGTTTGCAGAGGATTTTTTGCATTGGTAGTTAAGCCAATCCTTGCAGCAACCCTGAAAACATGAGTGTCAACAGCCATTGTAGGTTTGTTAAAAACAACCGATGCTATAACGTTTGCTGTTTTTCTTCCTACACCTGGCAACTTTTGAAGTTCATTAATATCAGAAGGTACTATGTCATTAAAATCATTAACCAAAGTTTTTGCCATTCCTATCAGGTGTTTTGTTTTATTATTAGGATATGAGCAGCTTTTTATTATTTCAAATACTTCATCATTTGTTGCTTTTGCAAGATTTTTTGCATCTGGAAAGCTTTTTAAAAAAACAGGTGTGATCTTATTCACTCTTTTATCTGTACATTGAGCAGAAAGAATAACAGCAACAAGCAATTGGTATGGAGTTTTATAAATTAGTTCCGTATCTATGGAAGGCTGATGTTTTATAATGTAATCGATAAAATATTTATATCGCTGTTGTTTTGTAATCATTTTTCTTTTAACATTTTATTAAACTATTTAATACTGAACGCATTATACTTTACAAATATCGAAAAAGCAAAACATCTGGTTATCTGTAAGTTATGTTTGTAAAATTTCGCGTACTTGATTTCTATCAGTATAATTTGTGAAAATTCCGTGAAACAAATGTATAAAAAAATAAAATTAAAAAATTAAGAAGTAATAGCCTGAAATAAAAAATCCCGATAAATTGGTAGATATTTACAATTTATCGGAATTTAAAAATTAACTAAAGAATAATTTAGTTTATACTTAAACGCATCCATACGGACTTGTTACACATCGTAAACTTTGCGAATGTTGAATTAAATTTCTAATCCATACGGATTCCTAACAGTCATTGGTTTTAAGAAATTTATGTTAGAATAATTTCGCATTCTCGTTCAGTGTCAGTTTAAAATTAAATTGATATTACCTGTGATTTTTGATTTGAACACAGATAATGACCTTGAATAATTTAAAATGTTTTTTATAACTCTTTCGCTCGGCGAAGCATTTAAATAATCAATTTTTTGTTTTGGTTTATTAATTGAAAATTTGGTTTCGTAAAAAGCGTAAAGAATTAAATCACTGAGAGTAAGGTTTTTTTTCATAAGCTATGGTTAAGATAATACATATAT
>JADFUO010000412.1 GCA_015222115.1 Bacteroidota bacterium
ACTTTATGGATAGGACCAAATAGAGTCATTATGCCATCTGTTTCAATATTTCAAATCATTAATATTTCTTTAATTGCTCTTGTTTTGTTTTTCTTAATCAAATATTTATGGAGTATTTTTTTTGATAAAAATTACCAACCTGTTGTTTGGACATATAAAATAAAGTCAGGGGAAATTTCAAAAGAGCTAATTCGCCTTGAAAAAAATCATCCTGATAAAGTAAGGTTTTTTAACTTCTGGTTTCAGATTGAAAGAATAAAAAAGGATAACATCAAAGGTGCTTTTGCCGAATTGGGCGTATATAAAGGCGAAACAGCAAAAATAATCCATAAAATGGATGTCACAAGGAAATTTTTATTGTTTGATACTTTTGAAGGTTTTACCGATAAAGACCTGAAATTTGAAACCGGTGAAGCCGCAACATACAGTACTATAAATTTTGCTGACACAAATTTGAAAAAAGTAAAAAAATATATTAACGGAAACGACAACATTATTTTTTGTAAAGGATATTTTCCGGATACTACCAAAGGTCTTGAAAACGAAATTTACTCACTTGTAAACATTGATGCTGATCTGTATAATCCGATAAACGACGGGCTAAAATATTTTTACCCCCGCCTTGCTGATGGTGGAGTAATTATTATTCACGACTATAACTACAAATGGGAAGGAGCTATAAAAGCCATTGATGATTTTGTAAATAATATTCCCGAAAACCTTGTTCCGGTTCCTGACATGCAAAGCAGTGTTATGATAATTAAAAACAAACAAATTTTATAAATTTTACGGAAATTATAAATTTGTATTCTTTTAAACTGGCACTGAACGAGAATACAAAATTATTAAAACATAAATTGTCTTAAACCAGTTAAGTAATTTAATTCTATATTCGTAAAGTTTATGCGTTTCAGTATAAAACTCTTTATAATTTTGAAAACGAAACCACTCTATATAAAACTAATATATATAATCCTCTTATTATCTATAGTTGCATGCAATCCTACCAGAAGCCTGAAAAAAAATGAATACCTCCTGAAGAATAATACCGTTAAAATTGAAAGTGACAAATTAAAAATTGCTAAAGAAAATATCACCGGATTAATCCAGCAAAAGCCCAATAAAAAATTATTCGGACTTGTTCGCTTCAAATTATGGTTTTACAATATTGCAAACAAAGGCAAAGAAACAAAGTTTAAAAAATGGATTAAAAAATCACTTGGCGAAAGACCTGTTATTTATAGTCAAAACATGGCAAAAAGTTCATTGATTAAAATCAAGGCATATATGAATAACATCGGTTACTTTAATTCCAAAGTAAAAAAATCTGAAAAAATTCATAAGAAACAAGTTAGCCTTGTTTATGAAATTAAGCCGGCAATACCATACAAAATCAAAAACATCAAATATAATATTAAAAATAATGCAATAAAAAACATTGTTCTTTCCAATAAATCTATTTCATTGATAAAACAAGGAAATATTTATAATGCTTATGATTTGGAAGATGAACGCAATCGTATTACAAAAAATCTTCAAAACAACGGGTATTACTTTTTTAACAATGAATATATTTTTTATGAAGTTGACAGTGCATTTAACAACCACAGCCTTGATATAACCATTGGTATTAAAAACATTAAATTACAATCTAAGGACCAGAGCGGTAAATTTACTGAAGAAAATCATTATCCGTTTTACATAAACCGAATTTACATAAACCCCGATTATAGTCCATTAGCAAGCGACACAATCAAATACGACACTTTAGTTGAAGCTGTTCATCAGATTTCAAAAGACAACCCTGAAATCAAATATTATTTTCTTTATAATAATAAATTAAAGATAAGACCCCAAACAATCTCTCAATCAATTTTTATTAATCCAGGGCAGCATTTTATTCTGAAGGATGTTCAACAAACATATAAACGGCTTTACGAGTTGAGAATGTTTAAATATGCAAACATTCAGTTTACCAGAGATATTGCTGATACTAATAAAAGGATTCATAGCAAACATTTGCTTGATTGTAATATCAATCTTTCAAGATCAAAAGTTCAGTCATACACTATTGAAGCCGAAGGAACAAATTCGGGTGGAGACCTCGGGATCGGTGGTAATTTGATTTATCAAAATAAAAATATTTTCAGGGGAGCCGAAATACTAAGCATAAAATTTAAAGGTGCAATGGAAGCACAAAAAACAAGCTATGCCAAAGAAGATAATACATCAAAAGAGTTTTTGTTTTTTAACACATTTGAAACCGGAGTTGAAATAAATCTTTCTATCCCAAAATTTCTTGTCCCGGTTAAACAGGAAAGATTTCCCAAATACTTCAAACCGAAAACTACTATCACTACAGGGCTAAACTATCAAAATCAACAAAACTACAGAAGATACATTACAAATATTTCTTTCGGCTACAACTGGATGGAATCAAAGTATAAAACTCATATTTTATTTCCTGCTGATATTAATTTGGTGAAAATTTTTCCCACTCCCGAATTTGATTCAATTATAAACAAAGAAACCAATCAAAGCTTAAAAAATCAGTACACCAATCATCTTATTGTAGGACTCAATTATAGCTTTATCTACAATAATCAGGAAATTTATAAATTGAAAAATTTTGTTTATTTCAGAGGTAATATTGAAACCGCTGGTAATCTTTTAAATGGAATTGACAACTTGGTTAAAGCCCCTAAAGACGAGGATGGATACTATACACTTTTCAATATAAGATACGCTCAATATGTCCGTACTGATATTGACCTCAGGTATTATTATATAATTAACGAAAACAACCGTTTGGTATTCAGGACCGTGTTTGGAATTGGTATTCCTTATGGAAATTCGGAAGACCTGCCCTTTGAAAAAGGATTTTATGGCGGTGGAGCCAATGGAATGCGCGGTTGGCGAATAAAATCATTAGGACCAGGTGCATATCAAAACACTAATATCACTTACGATAAAATGGGTGACATCAAGATTGAGGGAAATATAGAATACCGCTTTCCTTTATACAAATTTTTCAAAGGGGCATTTTTTATTGATGTTGGTAATATTTGGCTGTTAAAAGAAAACTCATCTTACCCGGATGGTAAGTTTTTCTTTAATAATTTTTTAAGCGAACTGGCTGTTGATGCAGGTATAGGTTTAAGGTTTGATTTTAAATTTTTTATTTTCAGGATTGACGGAGCACTGCCATTCAGAGACCCTGCTGAGCCGAAAAACAAACGCTGGGTAATTAATAAAGCAGCATTCTATAAGATCTTTTGGAATTTTGGTATCGGATATCCGTTCTAATTACTAAATTATGTTCAAATTATTTATACTGTGTTTTTTAACAAGTAAAAAATAATAAAGCAATTAATTACAACTAATGACTATTGAATGACCATTGAATGACTATTGAATGACCATTGAATGACTATTGAATGACCATTGAATGACTATTGAATGACCATTGAAT
>JADFUO010000413.1 GCA_015222115.1 Bacteroidota bacterium
ATGTATCTTATTGTTTTACAAAAGGATAATGAAATATTTTATAAGCAGAAAATTGCAATTATGAAATAATTTTTTATTTAGGATATTTTGAAGAAAAGTGCTTCAAAAGTTTTTGGGGCACTTTTTTTTGTTTTAGCTTTTAAACATTTCATTTCTACAATATTATTGAACCGGGCTTAATTTCAACTTTTTTACTAACTTTCTTATGAGAGAAATGGAATGTTTTTTAATTTTTATTCTGTAAATTTGCCTGAAGTATTTTATTGCAAAAACAAAAATTTTGATAAATTAAAAATTTAGAGATAATGAAAAAAACGATTAAATATGTTGCTTTTTTTTGCCTTATACTTATAATAAGTTTTTTAGCTTGCAATCCCGATGAAGATGATACAGCAGATCCGGGCGATCCGCGTGATAAGTATTTAGGTACATGGAATGTTAATGAAACATGTAACAAAGCTAATTATCAGGCAACTATTACTAAAGACCCTTCACACAGTGCACAGGTTTTAATTTCAAATTTTTGTAACCCGGGTCAGGGATATGCACCTGCTTATGCTTTGGTTGTAGGAAACACAATTAATGTTGAATCGCAAATAATTGGTGACAACTGGACAGTAAGCGGAAGCGGCTCTTATAAAAATGAAAATCTTATTCAATGGAGCTATACACTGGTGATTGCAGGTTCGGGTGAGGATTGTACGGCAGATTATACTAAATAAAAATCATTCATTCTTAACTTCTTTTTGTTTCTCGTTAAGTTTGGCTAAAACCTCTTCATATACTTTTTCAAATTGTTTTAAATGATTTTCATAGTAGTCAAGACTTTCTTTAAATTTATCGGGAGTAATATCATATTTTTCAAAAATAAAATTATAATAGAAATTAACATAATCTTTATAATTCTGGCCGCTCTTGCGTTTAATGTTTAAAGATGCTTCAACAAGCTGAAAATCAGTAAGAATATCAACCATTTGCTCCATTGGGATAATATTATCTGGAACAAATGTTAAATCCTCGGTGTTTTTATTCTTACAAGAAGAAAGAAATATTACTAAAATTATTAATGGGAAATATTTCATTAAAAATAAGTTAGTGATTCTATAAAAGATTTTTAGTGTTTTTTATTGATATTAATTGCCAATTTCTGAAATAAATTTAATTCTTATCAATCTGATTTCTTCTTCATTGAATTCACCTTCACCCAATTCTTCCAGAGCTTCCTGTACTGAATCGGATTCAGCTTCCCTGAAGTATTCAAAGATTTCTTCCTGATGATATTCATCAACGTATTCACTGATATAATAATTGATATCAATTTTAGTTCCGGATGAAACTATTCTTTCAATTTCGGTGAGTAGTTCATCAATTGTGATGCTTTTTGTAAAGGCAATATCTTCTAAAGGAAGCTTGCGGTCAATACTTTGAATAATATAAACTTTAAGACCTGATTTGTTGACAACCGATTTCACCACCATATCCATAGGTCTGATAATCTCGTTTTCTTCAACATATTGTTCAATAAGCCCAATGAATGGTTTGCTGTATTTTTTGGCTTTGCCTGCTCCGACTCCTGTTATCTGCTTCATTTCATCCAATGTTATGGGATATTGTGTAGCCATGTCTTCAAGTGAAGGATCCTGAAAAATTACAAAAGGTGGTAGTTTTTCTTTTCTTGAAATATCTTTTCTAAGATCTTTAAGCAGTGCAAAAAGAGTTTTATCAGTAGTGCTTGTTTTATGGCTTCCGGCTTCAGCAAAGAAATCCTCATCATCAGGATTTTCGTAATCATGATCCTGAACAAGCATTATGGAATAAGGTTTTTTAAGGAATTTTTTTCCTTCCGGTGTGATTTTCAATAAACCGTAATTGTCAATATCTTTAACAAGAAGTCGTTGTATCAGAGATTGACGGATCACAGCATTCCAGAATCTTTCGTCTTTTTCCATTCCTTTGCCGAATTCGGGAAGTATATTATGTTTGAAAGATTTCAGGGTGGCTGTGTTTTTCCCTATTAGAATATTGATAATATGTTTTGCTTTAAATAATTGTTTTACCGACAAAACGGTTTCAAGAACCAACTTAATATAATCTTTACCTTCAAATTTTGTTTTTGGATGCAAGCAATTATCACAGGCGCCGCAATTGTCTTTACTATATATTTCGCCAAAATAGTGAAGTAATAATTTATGACGGCAAACCGAGGACTCTGCATAAGCAACGGTTTCTAAAAGCAGTTCTTTGGCAATTTCCTGTTCGGCAACAGGTTTCCCTTTCATAAATTTTTCCAATTTTTGAATGTCGTCATAACTATAAAAAGTTATACAGTTTCCTTCACCGTCATCACGACCTCCCCTGCCGGTTTCCTGATAATAACCTTCAATGCTTTTGGGTATATCATGATGTATGACAAAACGAATATCGGGTTTGTCAATCCCCATTCCGAAAGCAATTGTTGCAACGATAATATCAACATCTTCCATCAGGAATTTGTCCTGATTGGTCCTGCGGGTCACAGAATCCAGACCGGCATGATAAGGTAATGCCTTAATGTTGTTTATTTGAAGTGTTTCGGCTAATTCTTCAACTTTTTTTCGGCTCAAACAGTAAACTATACCTGACTTACCCGAATTATTTTTTATGTATTTTATGATTTCTTTTATTACATCTTTATTTTTTTGACGGATTTCATAATACATATTTGGTCTGTCAAATGAAGATTTAAAAATATTTGCATCAAGAATATCAAGATTTTTTTGGATATCCTGTTGTACTTTAAGTGTGGCTGTAGCTGTTAATGCAATTACCGGAACTTTTTTCCCTATTGCATCAATTATTGGTCTTAGTCTCCTGTATTCAGGTCTGAAATCATGTCCCCATTCCGAAATGCAATGAGCCTCATCAATTGCATAAAAAGAAATATCAATAGTTTTTAAAAAATCAATGTTTTCTAGTTTGGTAAGTGATTCGGGGGCAACATACAATAATTTGGTTTTCTCCAGAGTAAGGTCTTTTTTTACCTGAGCGATTTCTGTTTTTGAAAGAGAAGAGTTAAGAAAATGGGCTATACCTTGTTCAGCTCCGAAACTACGTATTGAATCGACCTGATTTTTCATCAAAGCAATAAGCGGAGATATTATTATAGCAGTTCCTTTTTTAATAAGTGCAGGTAACTGATAGCACATAGATTTGCCCCCACCAGTTGGCATAATTACAAATGTGTCGTTTCCAGATAATACACTTTTTATGATAGCTTCCTGATTGCCCTTGAAATTTTCAAACCCGAAAATATTTTTTAATAATTCATGAAGAGAATATTCTTCAATTGTAGCCATTTTAATTTTTACTTAATTTTAAATATATTTGTACCGTTAAAATAAAAAAAATTACGATAAGTTATTATAATTATTTAATAATAAATCAAATTTATTTAAGTTATTTTATTGATTTTATACACACAATTACAAATATAGCAATAAAAAATATTTTATTAAACAAATTTTTATAAAAAAAATTTTGAAATCATATAAAGATATAAAAAAAATTGCATTAACAACTATTGAAATTGAGTTAAATGCAATAAAAAATTTAAAAAAATCAATTAATGATGATTTTGCCAAATGTGTTGAACTAATATACAATACTCATGGAAGAGTGATTATTACAGGGATTGGTAAGAGTGCACATATTGCCTCTAAAATAGTTTCAACATTAAATTCAACCGGTACACCTGCAATTTTTATGCATGCCGCTGATGCTATTCATGGAGATTTGGGTATCATTCGAAAAGATGATATAATTATTTGTATTTCGAAAAGTGGTAATTCTCCGGAAATAAAAGTTTTGGTTCCATTGTTAAAATTAAGAGAAAACAAATTAATTGCGTTAGTTGGGAATAAAGAATCGTTTTTGGCAAAACATGCAGATTATATTATTGATTCAACAGTTAAGCAGGAAGCATGTCCTAATAATCTAACTCCAACATCAAGTACCACTGCCCAGCTTGTTTTGGGTGATGCTTTGGCTGTTAGTTTGCTTAAATACAGAGGATTTTCTGCCAGTGATTTTGCTAAATTTCATCCTGGTGGCACTTTAGGAAAAAAATTATATCTGAGGGTTGAAGACCTATATAAAAATAATGAAAAACCCGAAGTATTTTCAAATGATGATATAACAACCGTTATCCTTGAAATTTCATCAAAAAGACTTGGTGCAACAGCAGTGATGGAAAATAATAAAATGATTGGTATTATTACTGACGGTGACCTGCGAAGAATGCTTCACCGGAAAATTTCTATTGAGGGTTTAACTGCAAAAGATATTATGACTGTTAATTCAAAGTCAATTGATGCAAAAAGCCTTGTTGTTGATGCTTTGGATATTATGAGAAAAAATAATATTACTCAGCTTCCCGTTCTTGATAATAATAAATATGTAGGGATAATCCATTTGCATGATATTTTGAAAGAAGGAATTTTATAGTATTAATAAATCAAGGCTAATGCTCCTACGGACTTCCTTTGGTCGTAAGGCTTAGGCTAAGGATTAATTTGGATTTATTCATCCTTAACTTGTTTATTTATGATTCTATTTTCCCTGAAAATTTTTAGAAAAACAATCCTGTCATTTGTTTTGATGGTTTTGGTATCAGTTACTTATGGGCAGATAACAAAAATTATGGGGAAAGTCATTGATACTGAAAATCAACAACCTCTTCCTTTTGTTAATGTTTATTTAATAGGAACCAACATCGGAACAATAACAAATTTTGAAGGTGAATATTCTTTTGAAACAAGAAATCCATCCGATTCAATTGCTGCTTCTTTTGTTGGATATAATACTGTGACCAAAAAAGTGGAGAAAAATAAATTTCAGGTTATAGATTTTTATTTATATCAAAGTAGTATTTCCTTGTCGGAAGTTGTTGTTGTGGCCGGAGAGAATCCTGCTGACATTTTACTCAGGAAAATTATTAAAAATAAGGAAGTAAATAACCGAAAAAATTTTGATTATTATCAATACGAGGTTTATAATAAAATACAATTTGATGCTAATAATATTACTGAAAAATTCAGAAACAGAAAGATTCTTAAGCCATTTAAATTTGTTTTTAGTTATGTTGATACTTCAACAATAAACGGAAAAGCATATTTACCGTTGTTTTTGTCAGAATCCTTATCAGATGTTTATTACAGGGGAAATCCCAAATCAAAAAAAGAAATAATTAAAGCTTCAAAAACATCAGGATTTGAAAATGAAAGCATTTCGCAATTTTTAGGCGACCTTTATCAAAATATAAACATATATGACAATTACATAAGTATTTTTGAAAAAAACTTTGTTAGCCCCATAGCAAATTTCGGCCTGTCATATTATAAATATTATCTTGTTGATACTGCGATTATCGGCGATAAATTATGTTATCAAATAATGTTCAAACCAAAAAGAAAACAGGAATTAACATTCACGGGAAATTTTTGGGTGAATGATACAAGTTATGCCATCAAGGAGCTTGACATGCGTATTGTTGATGATGCGAACATAAATTTTATTAACGACCTCGCACTTCGGCAAGAGTATGACAGAATTGAAAAAAAGTATTGGATGATTACAAAAGATTATATGGTTGTTGATTTTAATGTTATTGAGAATACAAAAAGAGTGATTGGCTTTTTTGGTCACCGTACAACAACATATAAAAATTTTGTATTTAATCAACCGAAAGAAAAAAATTTTTATTCAACGCCTGTTAATGTTTCATTTGAAGAAGGTTCCTTTGATAAAGATGAAGAATTTTGGGAGAATGCCCGTCACGATAGTCTAACAAAAAAAGAACAGACAATATATGAAATGGTTGATTCCGTGAAGAGCATACCGGTTTTCAAGACTTATGTAGATATTATTTATATGATAACCAATGGATATTATATTAAAGGACCTGTAGAAATAGGACCGTATTATAAAATGATAAGTTTTAATGAAATTGAGGGTGTGCGTTTTCGCTTAGGTGGCAGAACAAGTAATGATTTCAGTACGAAACTTATGCTTAGTGCTCATGTTGCTTATGGAACTAAAGATGAAAAATTCAAATATGGTTTAGGATTTCTTTATATGCTCTCAAAAAATCCGAGACGCTCATTTGGCGCTTCATACTTATACGATATTGAACAGTTAGGTCAAAGTGAGAATGCTTATAGTGAAGATAATCTTTTTGCTTCGTTTTTCAGAAGAAACCCTGCAAATAAATTATCAATGGTTAGGCAATATAAGGCTTTTTATCAGCATGAATGGTTTACGGGATTTTCAAATACAATAAACTTTATTCACAGAGACATATTTCCTGTTGGATCAACAACAATTGAAATATATAATAACGGTGTTGTTGAAGAAAAAACCTCAATTATAACTTCTGAGATCAGGTTGGATACACGAATTGCCTATGATGAAAAATTTGTAATGGGTGAATTTGTAAGAATAAGTCTTGGAACCACATATCCTGTTTTTGGTATCAGGTATGGATATGGTATCCCCGGATTTTTAAACGGCGAATATGAGTATCATAGATTGCAGGTTGGATTAAAGGATTGGTTTAATGTTTTTTCTTATGGTTGGTCAAAAATAATAATTGAAGCTGGAAAAACCTGGGGTACACTTCCTTACCCTTTGCTGATACTTCATCCCGGAAATGAAACTTTTATATTTGATGAATATGCTTATAATCTGATGAATTATTTTGAATTTATTAGCGATCAATATATAAGTGTTTATTACACTCATCACTTCGATGGACTGTTTTTAAATAAAATTCCGTTAATGAGAAAATTAAAATGGAGAGAGGTGGCATACATCAAAGGAGTGATAGGGACACTCAGTGAAAAAAATGAAAAATATTCAAAATTTCCTTCAATAACCTATTCTTTAGATAAACCATATTATGAGGCAGGGGTGGGTATTGAAAATATTTTTAGAGTTCTAAGAATAGATGCTATTTGGAGACTTTCACATTTGGATAATCCGGGTATTGACAAATTTGCAGTTTTCTTTTCATTCCAGTTTTTATTTTAAAATATATAAGTACTTTTGAACCTTAATTTCAAGTTATGATCCTGCGAACAGAAAAATTAGTAAAAAAATACAGACACCGCACTGTTGTCAATGAAGTGTCTTTATACGTTAATCGAGGTGAAATTGTCGGGCTGCTTGGTCCGAATGGTGCAGGAAAAACAACTTCGTTTTACATGATAGTTGGCTTGATAAAACCCTTATCGGGAAGAGTATTTTTGGAAAATCTGGAAATTACAAACAAACCTATGTACCGCAGGGCTCAACTGGGTATAGGTTATCTTGCGCAGGAAGCATCTATTTTCAGGGGCTTAAGTGTTGAGGATAATTTAAAAGCTGTTCTGGAATTTACAAAATTTTCAAAAGAACAACAAAAAGAAAGACTTGAATCACTGCTTGACGAATTTGGGCTTCAGCATATCAGGAAAAACAAAGGAATTACATTATCGGGTGGCGAAAGACGAAGAACAGAAATTGCACGTGCACTGGCTGTTGACCCTAAATTTTTTCTGCTTGATGAACCCTTTGCAGGTATTGACCCTATTGCTGTTGAAGACATTCAAAATATTGTTAAAAAGCTTAAAGATAAAAATATTGGTGTTTTAATAACCGACCATAATGTTCATGAAACACTTTCCATTACCGACAGATCATATCTTTTATTTGAAGGTTCTATCCTGAAATCAGGCACTTCCGAAGAACTTGCCAAAGATGAACATGTTAGAAAAGTATATCTAGGTGAAAAGTTTGAGTTAAGACGGTAAAGAATCAGATAGTAACTGTGTTAATTCGTAACGGAACCATTAACATTCAAATAAATTATTTTCCTATATTGATTTTAGATTTGTGATTTAAGATTTTAGATTAAGCACATGGGCTAAATTATTTGTATATTTAATTTTTGCTATAATAAAGTAATATTGATTATTGAACTTTTGTAACTATATTTAAAATAGTCAACGTGCTTAAAAACTTTAAATAAATCTAAATTCTAAATTACAAACAGCTATTTAAGCTGTGAACGGTTACCATTATTCCACTATTCCTTATGATTTAACTGATTAGCCACAACAGA